>JAQCID010000136.1 GCA_027618855.1 Bacteroidota bacterium
CAAAGAAAGGGTATACGTTCTTTCACATTTCCAAAGATCTCGAAGCGGCTGTAGATGCTGGGGCTCCTGCTCAGGCAGCATTCAACGCTCTCGCAAGTGAGGCCCTCAAAGCAGGGTTTGATTTCTATGGTCTTACAAATACAGGGACGGAATACAACACTTCCTTCTCAGCGGACCATTCAACTCCCTATGGATTTCTATCTTGTGATCAAATTGAGCTCAAGATTATCATACGTTCAAATCCGGGGCTTGTTCTGATGAAAGACGGTGTTATCGTCGAGAAATGGGCGTGGCGTGATATCCCCGCGTTCTCTGATCTAGATTTACAATAAGTGCGATTTCTGGCAAAGAGACTGGCTCAAGGACTCGGGGTGTTGATCGGCACGCTTACCCTTGTGTTCTTTATCTTTTCTTTTGTTCCAGACCCTGCGCGTGAGCTTGCAGGTCAAACCGAACGCGAGTCAGTCGTTCAGGCCTTCAGAGTCAAGCACGGACTGGATAAACCCACGCATATTCGTTATTTACACTTTATGTCGAATGTTGCCCGGGGCGACCTTGGCGTCAGTTACATTACCGACAGGCCTGTTGTGAAGGCCATAAAAGATGCGCTTCCTGCTACCTTGATTCTCGCTTTTGCGGCGATGTTTTTTGCGGCCATTTTCGGGATTTCAATCGGGCTCACACTTGCAGTTTTCCCAAACGCTCGATTCGGAGATTTAATTCTTTCCATTTGTGCTTTGGGAATGAGTGCGCCGAGTTTCGTTGTGGCAATTGTCGTTGCTTGGATCTTTGGATACCTGCTTCATTCATATACCGGTCTTCCGATGACAGGAGGGATGATCACGGTCGATCCCTTCGAGGGGCCGCGCTTGGCTTGGGCACATTTGATCCTTCCCGCCTTGACGTTGGGAATACGACCACTTGCGGTCATTGTTCAGCTTTCGAGGAATTCGGCCCTTGAGGTTTTGGCCCAACCCTACATACGTACAGCACGCGCAAAGGGACTTTCTTCATCACGCATCCTGTTCAAACACGTCTTGCGCAACGCGCTCAATCCTGTTCTTACAGCGACGAGTGGTTGGTTCGCGTCGATGCTCGCTGGCGCAGTATTTGTAGAGTTTGTATTTGGATGGAAAGGCATGGGCCTTTTGATGTTCAACGCCTTAGAGAGAGGTGATTTGCCCGTGGTGATGGGATGTACCCTCGTGATCGCGACCATTTTTGTTCTCGTCAATGTCGTGGTCGATTTGCTTTATGGTTATCTCGACCCGAGGGTGCTACAAAACTGAGGGTTCTACAAAACTGAGCGTTCACTTATACTTGCGTTAAAGGCGTCAAGTAATTTATTTGCAGTCTTGTTGAAATAACGTTTCGTTCTGTAACTGGAAACCCAATTGATGCCCTGTACAGCATTTGTTAAAAACACTTCATCTGCCTTCAGAAGTTCTTGGGGAGTGAGATTGCATTCAAAGACTTTAATGCCCATGCTGATTGCGAGATTTATGATTGTCGCTCTCATCACTCCGCCTACAGGTCCAGAAGAGAGCTTGGGGGTATAGAGGTCGCCACCACTCACGAGAAATACATTTGAAGACGTCGCCTCGATAATGTTGTCGTCAGAATTTAAAATAAGCACGTCTCCGATTTTTTTCTCCTGAGCATAGATCGCTGCTTGGATGTAAATCTGAGAGTGAATGTTCTTGAACATGGAGAATTTACTGGGGTTTTTCTTCAGATCTTCAAAAATACTGATTGCAATCCCTTTTTCATTCAGCTTAAAACCTACGTGTTCATTCCTTTCGATGTGGGCCACCCAATCTGCTTCGTTTGACGCCGGCGTATATTTACCACCCCCTTGGTTGCTTCTGAAAATCGTCAGCCTGATTCGGGCGCAGTTGCTCAAACCGGAACTGTTTGCCAGTGACAAAAGATGTTCTCGCAAGACTGAAGAGGCAAGATTTTCTTTTGGTGTGATTTTATATGCGGACAAACTCGCTGAGATTCTTTCATAATGAAGATCAAAGAGCGGAATCGCATTGTTGACCACAAGCATGGACTCAAAAAAACCATCTGCATAAAGAAACGCCCGGGAGTCAAATCCGTTGGGTATGCTACTCGGATCCGTTCGTTGTCCGTTGTAAAGATATTGATGCTTGTTCTGCATTTGAGTTATACGAGCGAGTGTATGTAATCAATTAACGCACCATTTGTAGGAATAAGTACCCCTTGAACACCTAAAACGGATGCGCAATCCAAATCTCTCTGTTTGTCACCGATCATCCACGATTCTGCGGGGTTGATATTGTAACGAGCGATGGCACGTTCCACCATCATCGATCCGGGCTTTCGACTTAGTGAAAGTCCAGTGATTTCGTGATGTGGGCTGTAGTAAATGTCGGTAAGGGGGGTGCCGTTTTCGTTGCAAAGATTGCGCAGATGATTGTGGATTTCATGGACTGCATCGTGAGAATAAATTCCTTTTGCAATCCCTCCTTGATTCGTGATGAGAATAAAGATATAGCCTTTTTCTGCGAGGATTCGAAGCGCTTCGAGCGCAGTAGGAAGTATTGAGAATTCCTCGATGCTCCTTGTGTAGTCCCCTGGATCGTGGTTAATTACCCCATCTCTGTCTAGGAAAATGGCCTTGCAGAGGTCGGGTTTTGGAGGTGAAGAGAAACGCATGTGACAAATCTAACCTTTAACCCACATTGCTTGTGTATTTTTGGGGTGTGAAAAAAGGAAAGGAAATAAACGATTTCGCGGAAACCACATTCAACATGTGGAAAGAAAGCGCAGAAGCATCGTTAAAGGGCTTGTCTTTAGATTCGATAGCCAGTGAAAGATTTGACGGAATGCCCTTGCCTTTCGTGGTAGATGATGCAATGAAGCAATCACCTATCGCCATTCCCTCAAGCCCCAGTTCTTTAAGAGATGATTTGGGAAATGCATGGGAAATTCAGCAAAGCTTTGCAGACAGAACACACCTTATGCAAGGGCTCAGTCACGGCGTGGAGGCTGTCAGAACAGATGCTCATCTTGCAGATGGGGATGCCATGCGTGAAATTCTTGCAGGGGTAAGTCCTGAGATGGTTGCCCTGCATGTAGACGGTTATGAGACGGTGGGCGCTTTGAGGGCGGTGTCTTCTTGGGCAGGCAGTGTGGATGTAAGAGGGTCCTCGACGTGGGATGTCGGAAGAGGGGTTCCCTCAGACCCTGCATTCTTTTTGCGTCATGTAGAAGCATGGGGTGTGGCCTTTAAAAAGTTTTCGACCTGGGGCGTGGACGCGTCGGTTTGGCAGGACAGAGGGATGCTTCCAATAGACGCATTGGCGCTTTCCTTGTCTGCAGCGAAATGGGGGATAGAGACGATGGTGAAGCAGGGGTATTCTATAGAAGAAGCCGCGCGAAGATGTACGGTAAGAATCGCTTCTACCACGGATGTGATTTCGACGGTTGCGTCCATTCGCGGATTGCGTGTGGCGTGGGCAACAATGATCACAGAGATGGGGGGCGTGGCAGAGTCTGCGCCCATCTGGATAGAATCCCGTACAACGTCGATTTTCGCTGTAAAGGACGTGCAGGAGGACAATTTATTGAGACATACATTGATGGCATACGGGGCTGTTGTAGGTGGCGCTGACGGAATTGAAGTTCGCGGACACGATATATTGTCGCCTTTAAAAGACGAGAAGTCGATCACGCAATCAAAAAGATGGGCGAGAAACATCCAACATATTTTACGTGAGGAGGCGCTTTTAGGCAGGACTGATGATCCGATGGGGGGAAGTCATCATTTGGATTTGGCCACCAAATGGGTTGCGTCTGAAGCTTTGAAACGCATGGATTCCTTGAAGACTTTGGAACAGTGGGAGGAGACAACTTTAAAGGGTCGTGCCTCATGGCTTCAAGCACCCGTTTTCGTGCCTGTGGGTTCTTCCCGAGGCAGTGAGCCACTCTCTTCAAATGCACATGACCCATTCTATCTGCTCAATCACCAACCTGTTGAGCTTGCCACAGAGAACACACAAACGAAGACAATTGAAAACATAGATACAGAGAGATTGTATCGCGCCATGCATGATGTCGGAAAGGTCGAGACTGTTGAAACAGCGGAGGGCATAGACGTTCCCGAATCGTTTGGAATCCATACGCCCAAACGTGCCCACGAAAAATATTGTGCGGGGATCGCTCCCTTTTTGGGAGGCCCATATCCGACCATGTATGCCACTCGACCTTGGACGATTCGTCAGTACGCGGGGTTCTCCACGGCGGAGGCGTCAAACGCT
>JAQCID010000137.1 GCA_027618855.1 Bacteroidota bacterium
TGCAAGACCCAGACCGTTTGCGGTCTTAACGGTTTTAGATACAGCGAGGTAAGAACACATGCCTAGGAAGTAAGCAAAGATCATGTTCTCTACAAAAATACCTTTTACGAAAATGCTGAAATATTCCATTAGTCTTCAATTAAAGCTTCGTTGCGTGAACGTTGAATCCAAATAATAATTCCAACCACGACAAGTGCCATGGGAGGCAAGATCATCAAGTTGTTGTTCTCGTAGAATCCGCCCGATGCAATAAACCATTCTTCGGGCAGAAACTTCACCTGGCCCATACCGGGAAGTGAAATCGCACCCGATCCGAAAATCTCACGAACGATAGAAACGGCTAGAAGTACCCAAGCATATCCCATTCCATTTCCGATCGCATCGAACACGGATGGGCCTGGCTTGTTTGCGAGCGCAAACGCTTCAAGACGCCCCATAATAATACAGTTTGTAATAATAAGCCCCACAAAAACTGACAACTTCTCGCTGATATCGGGCTGGTACGCTTTGAGGACTTCGTCCACAATAATGACAAGAGAAGCGATGATGACAAGCTGAACAATGATTCGAATGCGGTCTGGGATAAGGTTACGCAACAAGGACACGATGACGTTTCCTCCGATCATCACAAACAGGACAGACAAACTCATAATCACCGCTTGTTGAAGCTGCACAGTAATCGCAAGTGCTGAGCATATCCCCAGAACTTGTATCGTTATTGGATTAGAATCTCCAAGCGGATCTTTGAGAAGCTTGCGGTTCTTCTTGCTAAATAATGACTCCCTTTTCGGAGTGATTGCTGAATTTTCAGTACTCATTATTGTTCGCTTGTGAATTAATGACTGAATTAAAATAGAGCTGGTAAATAGAAAGTGTTCTATTCATCATTTCTCCTACACCTACTGATGTAATCGTGCCCCCTGTTATTCCATCGACACTGTGAATATCCGTATTTCTCCCTCCTTTTTCAATGGTAAAATACGGCGCCGAATCTCGAAGTTGTTTCCCTTGAAACTTGTCTGAAAAAAATTTGTCTTTTATTTCAGCTCCCAAACCTGGAGTCTCAGTCTTATGGTCAAACTTTGCGCCGTAAATGGTATTCATGTCACTTTCAAGGGCAACAAAACCCCAAATAGGACCCCAAAGTCCTGAACCCGCAACAGGAATCACATAAATGCTCTCACCTTCCTTTTCACATATATAAAGTGGGAAACTGAGTTCCGATGCTGGCTTTTTGCTTCTGTAATCTTTCTTTACATCTAAGTTAAACGGATCAGAGGCATCCTTCGAATCAACATTCCCAGATTTAATATTCAGGACATTACCCATATAATCTATGGACAACCTTTCCTTCACGAATGTCGGGAAATCATTTTTTGCATTTTCTCGTGTGGTAATAATACCGACAGCTCCCAGTATATCTACCATTTGCTTGTCTGCTTCGTTCTTTTTCTGAAGCGGCTTAAGAGACAGCGAAGTATATGCGAGTGCTGCTCCTACGATTAACACCATCACGATGGAAAATAGGAACGTATAGCCTGTTGCGTTTTTATTCATTGCCATATCAAATATTTTGAAGGCGCTTTTGACGGCGGTTAATATTAGCTTGAAGCACGTAGTGATCTATCATTGGAGCCATAACATTCATAAAGAGGACGGCCATCATTACACCTTCAGGATAAGCGGGATTGAACACCCGAATCATAATTGAGAAAAAACCACCCAAGAATCCATAAATCAATTTCCCTGTATTGGTGGTTGATGCAGTCACTGGATCCGTCGCCATAAAGACCATTCCAAACATGAAGCCACCGATCACGATTTGGTGTAACGGATCAAGGGTCATAAATCCATTTAATCCCAATAAATTGAAAATAAGCCCCATCACAAGACCGCCCACAAGAAATGACCCCATGATCCTAAGACTCCCTATTCCAGTAACAATAAGAATAACTGCGCCTAGAAGTATAGCGATGACAGAGGTCTCACCAATAGATCCAGGAATCGTTCCAAGAAGACAATTGTGAAGCGAGAACATTCCACCATCCGCAAACATACTCATGACCCCTTGCACGGCTGGCGTATCGACGACTTCCCCAACAGTACTTGCGAGATAACCCAGTGCTGTTGCGCCTGTGGTACCATCAACAAGGTACCCACCGGCTTTGCTCGCTGCTACGTCGTGAATCCAAATCTCACCAGACATTTGCTTAGGGTATGCAAAGAATAAAAACGCACGAGATGTCAGAGCAATGTTGACAATATTCATTCCCGTCCCTCCGAAGACTTCCTTTCCTATGATCACTGCGAAAGCAACTGCAACCGCAACCATCCAAAGAGGCACATCGACAGGCATAACGAGAGGGATTAACATCCCAGAAACAAGGAATCCCTCGTTAATTCCATGACCGCGTTTGGCCGCAAAAAAGAATTCTATTCCAAGTCCCACACCATAACTGACGACGATTAAAGGAACAACCTTTACTGCGCCAATCATCATCTTCGCCCAAAAGTCTGCGCTCTCTCCTGTACTCGCAAAATACTGGTCTCCAATATTCCAAGTACCGAATAGAAGCGCGGGCAACAATGCGACAATGACGAAGAACATGGTTCGCTTCAGATCAATGCCATCGCGGATATGCGATCCGTTTTTTGTTACGTGACCTGGAGTGAATGTGAACGTTTCTAACGAATCGAACACAACCCAAAACTTGGCCAATTTACCCCCTTCCTCAAAATGAGGCTTGACAGAACTAATTATTTTATGCAGAGCTTTCATAATTAACCGAGTTCGTTTCTGAGGTTATCTAATCCTTCGCGTACAATCTTCTGAACTGGAATCTTTGACGTACAACCGTACTCACAAAGAGCGAAATCTTCAGGTGCAACTTCGTAAATACCGAGTTTTTCCATCGAATCGATGTCATTTACTATAATAGATTTGACGAGGTGAACAGGGTGGATATCCATTGGGAATACCTTCTCATACTGTCCAGAAACAACAAACGCTCTCTCCTCTCCACCCATATTTGTATCAAGGGGCCATGCCTTACTCTTTGGCATGAGCCAAGTCAGGAATGATTTGGACAATGAAAAACGGCCAAGACCAAGACCTAACCAACCCGTCGTTAATAAGAACTTGGAGTCATGACCTTCAGGCAACAAAGCAATTGCTGAATGGTATGCACCAAGATATCCGTCTTTCGAAACCTGATCTCCTGTGAGAGGGCTTCCAGATATGACACGTACTTCATCACCGTTGTGCGCTTTTGAAGGGACATCAACGATGCTTGAGATTGAAGCTCCTGAGAGTGTTAAGACATGTTGTGGGTTCTTACACTCTGAACCTCCACATGCAACGACTCTTGAAGGAATATACTTTCCCGATTTGAGCAAAGTTCCAAGGTTTGCAACATCCTGAGGTGAAATAGTCCAAACCACGACGCCTTTGTTCAAGGGTGCGGTATGGTGAATCTGAACGCCTACATTTCCCGCGGGATGGGGACCTTCAAAATAAGTTACACGGCAGTTTTTTACTCCGGCAAGGGTCGTGTCCGAACTGCGGAGACCCATATGAACTCCACCTTCACCGGCAAGTTTTGCCAATGCATCGATTCCGATTTGAAAATCAGCCAATCGACCATCTAACGCAACAAATGTTGATGCTGCTAAAGGTGAAGAATCAAATGCACTTACGTGAATTGAACGAGGCAAGTCATCGGGGTTTGCGACTACGTCAAAAGGTCGTTGGCGAAAGAATGGAAACATTCCACTTTCGAGAACACGCGACAATATCTGGTCACGATTGGACTTCGAAACGTCCAAAACACCAAAATCGCAATATGAATTCTCGCTATCCGCTTCGATTTCGATTGCCAAAATGCGTCTTTTTGCACCACGAACGATGTCCTTTATCGTTCCGGCGACGGGACTCGAATATTTAACAGAAGGCATTTTCTTGTCGTAAAACAGGGTTGACCCCGCTTTCACATTGTCGCCTACACGAACAGCCAGTTTCGTGACAACCCCTATAAAGTCAGGGGGTTTTACAGCATAAACATGAGCACTAGGTGCTTCTGACACTGTATCTGCGGGCCGACCTTCTAGTCGAATATCGGCACCTTTTCTTATCCGTTGTATACGGCTCATTCCTTTAGAATTGATTCAATTCGGGGCGCAAAGATAGCACCTCTATACTCTATCTAAAAATAAACATATGTCAAAACTCAACTGCGAGTTACGAACTTTGTACCATGAGAAATTGGAGAACTCGGA
>JAQCID010000138.1 GCA_027618855.1 Bacteroidota bacterium
TTCCGAGAAACTAGAATTAAAACAAGAGACGACGTTCGATATTGCCCCATTGGATTTGAATGATTCAAACTCATTTCCCGACCTTGTAAAAAACGTATTAGACCGAGTGGGCAATGTCGACATTGTCGTTCACTGCGGTGGAATAAGTCAACGCTCTTTAGCTGCAGAGACCTCACTGGAGGTTGATCGACGCGTGATGGAAATCGATTATTTCGGAACTGTCGCATTAACGAAGGAGCTACTCCCCCACTTTGTTTCAAAAAAGTCTGGTCAATTTGTGGTCGTGACAAGCTTGATGGGCTTATTCTCATCTCCATTGCGTTCTGGCTATTGCGGAGCGAAACATGCATTACATGGATTTTTTGAGGCCCTGAGGGCTGAGCACCATGAAGATGGCATAGGAATAACCATGGTTTGCCCAGGGTTTATCGCCACCGACATCTCATTAAATGCAGTTGTGGGAGACGGCACCAAGCAGGGTACGATGGATGCGAAAACAGGCGCGGGAATGACACCTTTGGAATGCGCTAGAAAACTGGTGAAAGGCGTAGAGAAACGCAAAGCTCAAATCTTAATAGGCAGGACTGAAATTTTGGCCGTTTACATCAGTCGCTTCTTCCCCAATCTGTTACGTAGGATCATGCGCAAGGCAGCGGTCACTTAAGAACTGAGTATACCAGGTATATTCTTGCCAGGCGTAATTCTTGCCAGGCGTAAGCTCGCTAGGTATATTCTCGGCCTTCCACGTCGAGAACTTTTGTTCTCTTTTTCAAAAATCTGAGCAACAGGAAGGCGATGGCACTCGTCGTCAAAAGAGACTGCATAAGAGGTGTTGGAAGTATTGAATCTTGCCATGCCAAACCGGAACTCATTCCTTCTCTAAAAGAGTGCATCGTAATCACAGCTACATAGGAAATCACCATGGCGAAAGCTCCGTTGTATTCACGCTTCAGGACATTTCTGAAAGAGAAAAATACCCCGGGACTCTTCCATTGACAAGTACGGGGAAAGAACGCTGGAATTCCAGAAGCCCACTCCAGATATGTATCCCCAAATTTGTTCCTCAAAAAACGCTCTTCTGTCATCGCAATGAGGGTATAATAAACCCAAAATGTAACCGAGATCGCTGTCGTAAAAATCCAATTCCCCGTGAGCATGAGAATCCCGAGCCACATAAAGAAATTCCCAGTATAAAGAGGGTGTCGTATGTAACCATACATGCCCGTAGAGTTTAAAGTCATCGCAACCTGCCCTTCCGTGGTGTTGCGACCGGATGTTCCTTTGGGGACATAGGCGATCGTAAAGGCGCGAATGATTTGTCCTAAAAACCCTACCCCCAAACATAGAGCGAGCCATCGTGGGTCATTAAATGCGGGGTTGTTGTCATCGATATATGACACGTATAAAGCCGCGGGAATGATCACAACCGGTAAAAACCTGCGCCACCGGAAAAGCCAAGATCCGGCGCGTTCTAAATCTTCTATTAATGGCATTTGTCTATGTCTTCAGGCAAGTTGTTTTTAATCCAGCTTAGCGCATCACCTAAAATAGGCGCCATATATGCATCTTGAGATAGAAAAGGCACTGTTTCTCGAAGTGATTCTTGAAGCTTCACGAGCTTAGGTGACATTTTTCCTAGGCCAGACATTCCTCCCAAATCTGATGCCTGAGCAGCACATAGTGCTTCTATTGCAAGAACTTGCTCCGCATTGTCAATGACTTTCCAGAGCTTCAGAGCTGCATTCGCGCCCATACTTACATGGTCTTCTTGTCCGTTAGAACTGTCGGCATTGTCAGCGGAACTGGGGGTCGTAAGTTGTTTGTTCATGGACACCAAACTAGCTGCTGTGTACTGTGCAATCATATAGCCTGAATGCAACCCAGGATCTTTTGCAAGAAATGCAGGAAGGCTGCGTGTTCCACTCATAAGTTTAAAAGTCCTACGCTCAGAAATAGACGCGAGTTCGTGTACCGCTAAGGTGAGATGATCTAAGGTTAACGCAAGAGGTTGTCCGTGAAAGTTTCCACCCGAAACGACTTTGTCTTCATCCGGAAAAACCAATGGGTTATCTGTGACAGCATTGACTTCATTTTCGAATAATTTTCTGGCAGCAGAAATGACATCTCTTGAAGCACCATGAACTTGAGGAATACACCTAAATGAATAAGGATCTTGAACATGATCTTTGGGGGTGGACATTTTTTCTGAACCGTCTAACCACTTCCGAACAGACTCAGCCACTGCGATTGCGCCCTCTTGGTGTCTAATTCGATGAATATCGTGATCGAATGGTGAAGGCAATCCACTCCAAGCCTCCAAAGACCAAGCACCGATCGCATCTGCCCATTCTAACAATCTTTCAATTCTAAGCATAGAAATCACACCATAGCCAAGCATGAGCTGTGTTCCATTAATTAATGCAAGGCCTTCTTTCGGATCAAGTTGAAGCTTGTCCCACCCGAAGATTTTTAAGGCATCTAAAGCGTGGACAGGCTTTGCTCCATCTATACTGACTTCCCCTTCACCAATCATAGGAATTGCGAGATGTGACAGAGGCGCAAGATCACCTGACGCGCCGAGCGAACCCTGAGAAGGGACGACAGGAGTGACATTGTTTTCCAACATATCTAAGAGACGAAATATCGTTTCTGGCTTGACTGCTGAATAACCCTGGCTAAGTGACTTTGCTTTCAATAGAAGCATCGCACGAACGATCACTTCAGGAACAGGGTCACCTACACCACACGCGTGAGAAATCAGAATGTTGTTCTGTAATTCCGACAATTTATCTGGCGCAATTTTCGTATGAGCCAGAGCGCCAAATCCTGTGTTAACACCATAGATAGTCTCTCCTTTTGCCGCAATTCTAGAGGCCAAATAACTGTGGCATTTTTCAACCCTGGCAATCACATCTGGGTCCATGTCAGAGATGAATTCACCCGTCTGAAAATTAGAGAGTCGATTAAAAACATCATCAAGTGTCCACCACTCAGAATCGAGCATAAAATTATCCGCATACATACCGGCAAGATACCCCCCGTTCGCGTTAACTTCGTCTTCTATTACTCATCAGTTATGGATATGAAATATTTACTTAGTAGCGCCTTAGTTTGGTCTATACTATTAAACGCTTTCGGCCAAAGCGCAACCAATATCGACTTCACAGAATTCGATCTGAAAAATGGTTTGCATGTGATTCTTCACGAGGACCACTCTACTCCTATAGTAGCTGTCACCGTCATGTATCATGTGGGGTCAAAAAACGAGAACCCCTCTAGAACAGGGATGGCTCACTTTTTCGAGCACCTCCTTTTCGAAGGCAGTGAAAATATAGCAAGAGGTGAATTTGACCATTACGTTGAAAAGGCAGGTGGGATCCTTAACGCAAACACCTCACAAGACCGAACCTTCTACTATGAACTTCTCCCCTCAAACCAACTCGAATTGGGCTTGTGGCTAGAATCTGAAAGAATGCTTCACGCAAAAATTCAACAGATCGGCATCGACACACAAAATGAAGTTGTGAAAGAAGAAAAGCGCCAAAGGGTTGACAACGCACCTTATGGAAGCATGATCGCTGAGACCATGGACGCATGTTATGATGTGCATCCATATCAGTGGACTCCCATAGGATCAATGGAACATCTTGATGCTTCAACCCATGCTGATTTCATGGATTTTTATGATACGTTCTATGTGCCAAATAACGCAACTTTAAGCATTGCGGGGGACATGGACCTCAAAAGTGCAAAACAACTGGTTAAAAAGTACTTCCAAGACATCCCGAAAGGGACTCAGGCGATTCCTCGCCCCACTGAAGTCGAGCCTAAGAGAACCGAAGAGCGAAGAAGCATCGTCTATGGAAAAGACAGACTCCCAGTTGTCATTCAAGCCTACCCCATCCCTGCTCAGGGCACACCTGACTACTACGCAGTTGACATGCTCAATCAAGTCTTAAGTGGAGGTGCTTCTAGTCGGCTCAACAAGTCTGTAGTCGATGAGAAACAATTGGCTCTTTACTGCGGAGCCTTCAGTTTCGGACTTGAAGATCCAGGTGTGACTTTTGCTTTTGCAATGGTCAACATGGGCGTTGAACCTTCTGAGGTTGAAGCTGCCATGAATGAAGAATTTGAAAAGATGAAAACGCAACTTATTACAGATCGCGAACTACAGAAACTTAAAAATCAAATTGAAACACAATTTGTGTCATCTAATTCCACGATGGCCGGTATCGCTGAAGAACTCGCGAATTACCACACCTATTTTGGAGATG
>JAQCID010000139.1 GCA_027618855.1 Bacteroidota bacterium
ACGTTATTCTCCTTGCTGCTGGCGGATCTAAGCTAGCTGTTGTTAAACTAGTAAAAGAGTTAACAGGCCTCGGCCTTAAAGATGCGAAAGGCATCGTTGACTCTGCACCTGCTCCCCTAAAGGAAGGAATTCCTAAGGACGAAGCTGAGAGCATCAAGGCACAACTTGAGGAAGCTGGAGCTGAGGTTGAGCTTAAGTAATAACACAACCCCGACTATTTAAGGTTCAGGGCGAAGAGCAGGTCTTCGCCCTTGAACTATTTTTGCCTGTTATGACTTTTCGTAAGTTAAATAGGTCCCGGTGCCTGCATTGTCTTTGTCTGAAATTAATTTGACCCCACCTACATGTCTTTGGTCAATACCACCCCAGTCGCTACCCGGAAAAACTTTGCATCAGTGGCCCTTCCACTTGAGCATCCGGATTTTCTTGACATCCAACTACGTTCTTTTCAGGAGTTTTTCCAACTCGAAACCAAACCTGAAAATCGTGAATCAGAAGGACTATTTAAAGTATTCAGCGAAAACTTCCCTATCACAGATACAAGGAACCAATTCGTACTTGAATTCTTAGATTATTTTATAGATCCTCCCCGCTATTGCATTACTGAATGTATTGAGCGTGGTCTTCCACTTAAAGCCAAACTAAAGCTTTATTGTACGGATCCTGAACACGAGGATTTTGAGACCATCGTGCAAGATGTTTATTTGGGTACAATCCCTTATATGACTCCCCAAGGATCATTTGTAGTAAATGGTGCTGAACGCGTTATTGTAAATCAACTTCACCGTTCACCTGGTGTGTTTTTTGGCCAAAGTCGTCACGCAAATGGCACCAAACTTTATTCTGCAAGGATTATTCCTTTTAAAGGATCTTGGATTGAATTTGCTACGGATATTAATGGTGTTATGTACGCCTATATCGATCGAAAGAAAAAGCTTCCGGTAACTACTTTGTTGCGTAGTATCGGATACGAAACCGACAGAGATATTCTTGATATTTTTGACTTGGCTGACGAAGTTAAAGTTAGTAAGGCTGCTCTTAAGCGAGCTGTAGGTAGAAAACTTGCTGCCCGTGTATTGAAAGTATGGGTTGAAGATTTTGTGGATGAGGATACAGGCGAAGTTGTATCTATTGAAAGAAATGAGGTGATCCTTGACAGAGAAACGATTCTTGAAAAAGAGCATGTTGCACTTGTCATGGAAAGTGGAGCCAAATCTATTATTCTTCACAAGGAGAGTATAAATCAAGCTGATTACGCGATTATCTACAATACACTACAGAAGGACAGCTCAAATTCTGAGAAGGAAGCTGTAGAGTATATCTATCGTCAACTTCGAAATGCTGAGCCGCCAGATTTGGACACTGCTAGAGGTGTGATCGATAAGCTTTTCTTCTCAGAAATGCGTTATGATTTAGGTGAAGTCGGACGTTTCCGGATTAACAGAAAATTGGGATTGGGTGACGACGTGGTTAGCCGAACACTCACAAAGGACGATATTCTTCTCATTATAAAGTACTTGATTGATCTGGTTAACTCAAATGCAGACGTTGACGACATTGATCACTTAAGTAACAGACGTATTCGTACTGTTGGTGAACAGCTTTACTCTCAATTTGGAGTCGGTCTGGCGCGTATGGCACGAACAATTCGTGAGCGTATGAACGTTCGTGACAACGAAGTGTTTACACCGACGGATCTTATTAATGCGAAGACATTAAGTTCTGTGATTAATAGCTTTTTTGGAACAAATCAGCTGTCACAGTTTATGGACCAAACCAACCCTCTAAGTGAGGTGACACACAAGCGACGTATCTCAGCTCTTGGGCCTGGTGGACTCTCTCGTGAGCGTGCTGGGTTTGAGGTTCGTGATGTACACTACACTCACTATGGACGTCTTTGTACTATTGAGACTCCAGAGGGACCGAACATTGGACTTATTAGTTCTTTGTGTGTCTACGCTAAAGTGAACAGACTTGGATTTATAGAAACGCCATATCGCAAAGTAGTTAATGGTAAAGCCGCAACCACATCGGATGATGTTATTTACTTATCTGCTGAGGATGAAGCGTTGTCTTTAATTGCCCAGGCAAATGCGAAAATTGACAAAGACGGAAATTTCCTTGATCCATTAGTCAAGTCTAGGTTACAGGCAGATTATCCACTGGTACAACCCAAAGAATTGGAGTACATGGATGTTGCTCCGAACCAGATTGCATCTATTGCGGCGTCATTGATTCCATTCTTGGAGCATGATGATGCGAACCGTGCACTGATGGGGTCTAACATGATGCGTCAGGCTGTTCCACTATTGATTCCTGACTCACCTATCGTAGGTACAGGAGTTGAATCAGCTGTTGCAAGAGATTCTAGAATTCTTATGCGTGCTGAGTCTGACGGTGTGGTTGAGTATGTTGATTCGGATGTCATTCATATTCGTCACAAAATGGATGAGAACGATCTTCTCGTATCATTTGATGATGATTTGAAGCTTTACAATCTCGTGAAGTTTACTCGAACAAACCAAGGTACATGTATGAACCTTCGTCCAATCGTATTAAAAGGCGATCGTGTAGAGAAAGGACAGATTCTTGTTGAAGGTTACAGTACTGACAATGGAGAGCTTGCCCTAGGCCAAAACATGAAGGTTGCCTTTATGCCTTGGCAGGGGTACAACTTTGAGGATGCGATTGTGATCTCTGAACGTGTCGTGAGAGAAGATGTATTTACGTCTTTACACATTGAGACTTACACACTAGAAGTAAGAGATACCAAGCGTGGAATTGAGGAGTTAACAAATGACATTCCCAACGTAAGTGAGGAAGCAACTGCAAACCTCGATGAGAACGGATTGATTCGAATTGGTGCAAATGTGAGTGGTGGTGACATCCTCATTGGTAAGATTACCCCTAAGGGTGAGTCAGACCCTAGCCCTGAAGAGAAATTACTTAGAGCCATTTTCGGTGACAAGGCTGGAGATGTAAAGGATGCTTCGTTAAAAATGCCACCCTCTAGTAAGGGTGTCGTGATCAACAAGAAGTTATTCAGTCGTGCCGTGAAAGACAGAAAAGCGAAAGCTGCTGACAAGGCAATTATTGAATCGATAGATCTTGAGTTTGATAAGGAGGCTTCATCTCTGAAGAAAATCTTAGTTGACAAGCTTATGAAGCTCGTTGCTGGTAAGGTTAGCCAAGGTGTATTCAATTACTACAAGGAAGAGCAGGTTAAGAAGGGGATCAAGTTCACACAGAAAATTCTGTTGAGTTTGGACTTCCTGATTATAAACTCGGAAGATTGGGTAAGAGATACGGAAATTAGTGATCTTGTAAATCGTGTGGTTCACAACTACACAATGAAGTACAATGATCTTCTGGGTGCTTATAAGCGCAAGAAATTCCAGGTTACTGTAGGGGATGAACTTCCAAATGGAATTGTCAAGCTGGCGAAAGTTTACGTGGCTAAGAAACGTAAATTGAAGGTGGGTGACAAGATGGCGGGACGTCATGGTAACAAAGGAATTGTTGCTAAAATTGTTCGTCAGGAGGATATGCCTTTCCTTAAAGACGGAACTCCAGTGGATATTGTTTTAAATCCTCTTGGTGTACCTTCTAGAATGAACCTAGGACAGATTTATGAAACTGTACTGGGGTGGGCTGGTCAAAATTTAGGGATGAAGTTTTCTACACCAATCTTTGATGGTGCTACCCTAGAGGAGATTACTGAATTGACAGAGAAAGCAGGTGTTCCTGATTGTGGTGTGACTCACTTATATGATGGAGGTACTGGTGAACGCTTTGATCAACCTGCTACAGTAGGTGTAATCTATATGATTAAGCTGAGTCACATGGTTGATGACAAGATGCACGCTCGTTCAATCGGACCTTACTCACTGATTTCTCAACAACCATTGGGCGGAAAGGCTCAGTTTGGTGGTCAGCGTTTTGGCGAGATGGAAGTGTGGGCACTTGAGGCATTTGGTGCTGCGAATATCCTACAAGAGATTTTGACTATCAAGTCGGATGATGTTATAGGACGTGCAAAAGCATACGAAGCCATCGTTAAAGGTGACCTAATGCCTAAGCCTGGAATTCCAGAGTCGTTTAATGTACTTCTTCACGAGCTGAAAGGTCTCGGACTAAATATTTCACTAGATTGATACCCCTCATTGAAAACTGATATGTTCCAACAAAAGACCCCCCAACAGACCTCGGGCGATTTTTCGACAATAACAATTTCGTTGTCATCGCCAGAGACAATTCTTGAGCAGTCACACGG
>JAQCID010000140.1 GCA_027618855.1 Bacteroidota bacterium
ACTGTAGCAGCGGCGATAAAGTAGAGCATGGTGTCAAATCCGAAGATTAATGCGACAGTTGTGACGAGAGCTATTTGGATTATTTGAAATCGAAGCATTTCATTGTGCCAGCTCCAGACACGCTGTTTTTGTAGTTTTCTTTTCGTTTCTTCAAGTCGCCATGCAGACTTCCATCCGCCTATTATACTTCTAAAGAAAAAGGAGTAAATAATTTCATTATATCTGCTGGAGGCTGGATCTTGATCTGTTGAAACATGTTTGTGGTGACCTCGATTGTGTTCTATGAAAAAATGCATATACAATGTAGAAAGCAAAAGAAGTTTACTCATGAGTTGCTCATACCATGTGTGTCGGTGTCCAAGTTCGTGTGCACCGTTAATTCCAATACCACCACAAGCAAGCCCGTATGCAGAGGTCAGTCCTATTTTTGTATAAAGAGGGAGAGATTCATCGCTGACTTGAATTAAAAAGTAAATCAGGATGACACACTGCATAGGGACCAACAGGTAGATGATTAGATCAAATACAATATTTTTTGTCACCTTCTCTTCCTCTTCGGCATTGAGATTATCCTTCGATCCATTCGTGAATAATTCAATAAATGGAATCAAACCGAATATGAAGAAGAGCGCAAAAAAGGACCAGATACTAGAGGCCCACAATGAAAACAAGATTACGAGTGGCGTTGTGTAAACAAAAAGATACTTGAGCTGAAGGCGTTTCATAAACAAATGTAAAAGCCATTGCTGATGATTTTTAGACGGAACCGTACAACTGACCTTCCACGAGAGGACCTACATCTCTTTTACGATCGCTAAGATTTCATCTAAATAACTGTTGAGCCCTTTTTCTGTAAATGTTTCATCGGTCAATCTTAGATAAAAATTTTCTACCGTAAGGTTTAAAATCATCCTAGCGAGATGAGGATTGTCTTCTAACCCGATCGCTTTGGGCCAAAACTCTAAGAGCGCATCTTCAATAGGTTTATGGGCCTTTTCAAAGCACAATTTATAGCTTTCAATATGCCTGTGGATTCTTAATTGTCGATTGAAAAAAGCGTCCTCTTTGTACTCAAATAGAACCTCAAAGACATCGGGCACCAAATTCTTACAGCGTTTGATGTGCTTAAAAATTTCATTAGATTTTACAACATGAAAACACAGCAATTCATCTATGAAAATGTCTAAATCTGCAAAACAATGATAGAAAGATGATTTGTTTTTACCCACCTTTCTGGCCAAGGCTTCAATTTTCAAGGCCTTAGGCCCTTCATTAGAAAAGATCGTATATCCAACTTCAAGCCACGGTATTTTAATCTTAGAATACATCGACGAAATTGTATGTTGCAAGTGCTGCCAAATATGCGAATAGGGTGTATCCGGCAGCTTGAGCAAGTGCCCAAGTCCAACTGTTAAGTTCTCTTTTAACAATGACGATTGTGCTCATACACTGCATCGCGTACATATAGAACACGATCAGCGATGCCGCTGAAGCCGTATTTAAAAGAGGTCGGTTCGTTCCTGGGATGACTTCGTTTGCAAGTCGTTTTTTCAAAGCCAGAATGCTGCCATCACCACCTTCCGCTGTAGGATAGAGTGTGTGCATCGTGCCTACGAACACTTCACGTGCGGCGAAAGAGCTTAAAATGGCGATTCCCATACGGCCATCATATCCCAAAGGTCGAACAACAGGTTCAATGGCATTCCCCAGTGAGCCTAACCAAGACTGTTCTAAACGCTCGCCTGGTTCCATGGCTTCGCGTTCTTGTATCGTTCCAGGTCCCATGAATGCCAAAGACCACAAGATGATTGAAATGAATAAGATAACCGATCCTGCTGCGCGAAGGAAGATCATGGCTTGGCGATAGGATTGCCCCAAGACTGATTTGAGTTTTGGCAAACGGTAGGGTGGCCATTCCTCTGCAGCTTCAGCTCGGTTGTTTGAGTTAGGGAGCGCCTTATTTATTACGAATGCCAGACCTAGAGCCGAAAGCGCACCGATCACGTAAAGGCCATACAGGAAAATCCCTTGTAGGTTAAATAAACCGAAAACGAGCTGATCCGGAACAGCGAATGCAATCAGGAATGCGTACACAGGAAGACGTGCTGAGCAAGTCATCATGGGCGTCACCAGTATGGTCAGAAGCCGAGCGCGTTTGTTTGAGATCGTACGCGCAGCCATGATCGCAGGCACGGCACAAGCAAGACCTCCCACCAAAGAGATTGAAGACCTTCCAGTAAGTCCAAGTCGCCTGAAGAAACGGTCTGAGAGATACCCCAACCGGGCCATATAACCAGAATGTTCAAGAAAAGCGGTGAACGCAAAAAGTATTGCGATTTGAGGCACAAAAATCAGAATCCCCGCAAGCCCAGAAAGAATTCCGTCAACGAGTAAACTTGTATACCAAGTAGGAGGTAGGGTGTCGGTAATGATGGAAATCATCGAACTGAAGGCTCCGTCTATGAGGTCCATGGGATATGTCGCCCAGCTGTAAATAGCTTGAAACATCAAGAAGAAGATCAACATCGCAATCACATTTCCCCAAATAGGGTGCGTGAGCACGCGGTCTAGTTTTTGTTGCCCCTTGATCGTATTGCGCTGGGCGAGTTCATGTTCTTTTAAAGGTTTGCCCGCCTGGTTGAGCAGCTCACGAATGATTTGCATCATCTGCCCAGCTTCTTCAAGTTGTAGCGCTGCAGGAGACGCTTCCGCACTTTCTCTCGCCTTATGCCAAGCAGACTTCTCATCATTAGAAAGCCAGCTCGGGACATAATTCATTCGCGCGAGATGACACAGGAAGCCATGCGTTCTATGTGGCATCGCCTCTTTGAGGATAGAAAGAGAACGTTCTATGCTTGGAGGCACCTTTCTGAGGAGTGAAGAAGATGCCTGGAGATCAAGAAGAGGAATAAGGTCTCGAACCCAATCAGAGGGATTGTCATTGAGGGCGTGTACTTCTCGTACTGGAAACCCCAGACCTTGTTCTAAGATCTCGCAAAGCTGAGGGTCTTCCTCTTCCAAGTTCATCCTATTTAGGATAAGAATGCAAGGGATTTCTAACTCTCGAATTTGCAAAGCAAGGAAAAGCTGTCCCTGAAGGGTTGCTCTATCAGCGACAAGCCAAACCACATCTGGTTTGTTCTTCTCATTCGGATTGAGTAGCGTGTTTTCTGTGACACGTCCATCATCTGTTTGGGCATGAAGGTTATAGATTCCAGGGAGATCCATAAACGTCAAATCCTCAGAACCTTTGATGATTCCATTTGCCAAACAGGCCTCAATTGTCACGCCAGCAAGGTTGCCCACAGCGGTGCGAACACCAGTAATACTGGTGAAGAGACTGGATTTGCCAGTGTTGGGATTCCCTACGAGTGCAATTGTGGTTTTCACAGGTGTAAAGTTGCTTCGTTTTTTCTTTCTGACAATCCCCTTTTAAGGCGAATTTTCATCTTGGCTGAAGCCAGGATTTGGGGTCTTTTGGAGACCTCTCAGTACCTGCTGTTTTCCAGATCTCGAAATGAACCGTCGTCCCTTTGGGTCCCGTCCAAGCTTTTCCTAAACGTGTCGCTCGGTCGATGACATCACCTTTTGAGACCTCAAGTGATTCGAGATTGCTATACACTGTTCGGTAGCCACCATGAGTGATGATCACCGTTTCTCCCGCACCAGGGAATGAGAAGATACTACTGACTGTTCCTCCGAAAATAGAAAACCCCTTCGTGCCCTGTTCTGTGGTGATATCGATCCCGTTACTTTCAATAGTAATTCCTGCGATGGTCGGGTGTTTGTGTCGACCGAACTCCTTTGTGACAACACCTCTCGCCACAGGCCATGGAAAACGGCTTTTGTTTTGCTCGAACTCTTCAGAGATGATTTTGCCAGCTGGAGTAAGTGCGTACTCTCCAGCCGCAGAAGTACGTTCAGCCTCAATCTCAGCTTCGATAATTCTCTTAATTTCATCGCTCAGTCGTTGGTATTCTTTTTCTTGAGCTTTGAGCATTTTCCTGAGACGCGCTTCCTCTCCTTTGATCTCAGATACAAGTTGCGCTCGTTCTATTCTGTCGATGTTGAGAGCGTCGCGCTCAGATTCCTGATCTTCAAGTGCAACCAAAACGGAGGTTTTCTCAGTGGAGAGAATTTCTTTTGATGTGGTGAGTGAAGTTTGGGCATCGGATATTTCAAGGGCTTGTCTTTTACGCACTTCAGCGTAAGATTGAAGCATTCTAAATCGAAGAGCCGCCTG
>JAQCID010000141.1 GCA_027618855.1 Bacteroidota bacterium
AGGTTGTTGTCTACCATCAAGTCAGTACAGTGAAGCCTTGCATTAAAAGTGGGGAAACGAACATTGTACCAGCACACATCTTGCTGCGATGACTTCACCTCTTCAACCATGCTGTATACGGGGATTTCAAATCCATACCCACATAAACCAGTGCTTTTTTTGAAATCTGTTTTCGGCAATTCAATTCTGAAATACCCTTCAGGTCTCGGTATTGATGGAGAGCTGCAGCTTAAGAACCCACCTATTATTAAAATAGAACAAATAAAAGGGAGATCTTTCATCATGATTATCTCTCTGAGCTGTCAGTTCCAGATCCATCATCTTGTTCAAGCGAGGGAAGAATGATCTTCACTCGATCGATACGTTTGTGATCTCCGGCATCCACAAAAAGAGTGACATTGTTAAACACAATAAATTCGCCTATTTTAGGAATAGTCCCGGCTTGCTCAGTGACAAATCCACCAATCGTGTCGCTTTCCCCTTTTGCTTCTTCCCAGACCTGTTCATCTAAATTCAGGATTCTATAGAAATCAATAAGTGCTTTTTTTCCCTCCATTAAAAAGGTGAGATCATCTAGTCTGGAGTACGCCACTTCTTCAGCATCAAATTCATCTGTGATATCCCCGACTATTTCTTCCAACACGTCTTCTAAGGTGATCACCCCACTTGTGCCGCCGTATTCATCTACAACTAAAGCCATATGAACTTTTCTGCCTTGAAATTCACGCAGTAGGTCGTCAATTTTCATGTTTTCAGGAATGAAAAATGGTGCGCGAAGCAAAGTGTTCCAAACAACGCTCTCGACATTTAACAAAGGAATCAAATCCTTTACATGTAAGATACCTGCCACATCATCTACTGTTCCTTTGTGGACAGGTATTCTAGAAAATCCACTTGCGATTACAGCCGCTTTCACAACATCCCAGGACTCCTCTATACTGAATGCTGTGATATCGGTTCGGGGTGTCATTACCTGTTTGGCGTCTTTGTCGCCAAATTTTACAATACGTTCTAAAATTTCTTTTTCGTCCGTACTCCGATTCTCGTTGTCAGTTAGAAAGAGAGCGTTCTCAAGGTCTTTTGCAGATAGACCTTGTACAGGACGTTTGATGTTTCTGTCTAAGGCGCGACCGATGGCGACAAGTGGCTTCCAAAATGGAAAAAGTAGTTTTTGACAAACGAGGAGTAAGCCTGCTGTAAACCGTGCGACTCTCATATTGTGAGCGGTGGCAAACAGCTTAGGGATGACCTCTCCAAATAAAACCAAAAGCAAGGTTACGCCTGCAATGTGAATAACGATACCCAACCAATGAGGGAGGGATGCTACTGGGAATAATTGCTGAGCGGTCACAGTGGCAATCAATACGATTGCCACATTAATCAAGTTGTTTAACACAAGTATTGTGGCGAGTAAATGTCTGGGGCCTTCTGAAGAGTTTGGGTTTCTAAGAAGGGTAAGTACATTCACTGAGGAGACTCGCTCATCTCCTTCTAGGTGTTCTAGGTCTGTAGGCTTAAGTGAGAAAAAGGCCACTTCAGATGCAGAAATTAACGCGCTACAAATCAACAGAACCAATATGAGTCCTGTAGCTAAATAGGGGTTTAAAAATACCAAAAGGTCTGGGTCCACTAGTTGTGATTTGGTCAGAACGGCAGGTCTCCTCCTATTATTTCCTCACCCATTTCAGAAGAAATAGACGGCTCAACCACATTCTTTACTTCAGTGGTTTCAGAAACAAAAGACCCAGGTGAGTCGGTTTCTTTCTTGTCAAGCATTTGCATGACATCAGCTACAATCTCTGTAGAATATCTAGTGATACCTTGATTGTCATCCCATTTCCTGGTCTTTAATTTACCTTCAATGTAAACTTTGGATCCTTTTCTGAGGTATTTTTCAGAAGTTTCGGCCAAACCGCGCCACAATACAATATTATGCCATTCAGTTTGCGTGATTCGCTCACCAGAATTTTTGTCTTTATATGTCTCAGAGGTTGCTACTGAGAAAGAACAAACCGCTATACTGTTAGGGGTGTAGCGCATTTCTGGGTCTCGACCAAGGTTGCCGATTAAGATTACTTTGTTGATTCCTGCCATGTTAGCGAAGGTATGTATTCTTCACGAATTAGAACATTTTTTTACAACTTTTGATAGAAACTTGCTCCTTCGTTTCGTTTTCAATTGAATAGATGTATTTTTGCATCCCAATTGATGGGAGCTTTGCAAAAATTTTGCAGAGTATTATTAGTCAAGCAACTACATTGAAAATATGACAAAAGCGGATATTGTAAGTCAAATTGCAGATAAGACAGGAATGGAAAAGCACGATGTGCAGGTAACAGTTGAGGCATTTATGCGTACAGTACGTGACAATGTTGAAGGTGGAGAAAATGTTTATTTACGTGGTTTTGGCAGCTTTATTGTGAAAACAAGAGCGGCCAAGACAGGTAGAAATATCCTTGCAAAGAAATCAATCCGTATACCAGCTCATAACATTCCTTCATTTAAACCTGCAAAGGAATTTATGGAGAACGTTAAAACCAAAGTTGCGGTTTAACTCATTCCATGGGTTTTAGTTGAATAAAATATTAGACTCTAAGTCGACATCAATGTGGTGTTTGACCCTAACGAATAAAATTAGTTATCATGCCAAGCGGAAAAAAGCGCAAGCGTCATAAGATGTCCACCCACAAAAGGAAGAAGCGTCTTCGTAAGAATCGTCACAAGAAGAAGAAATAAGCGATATCTTTAAGCTGTTTTTCAGCTTTGAGATGTGTGTTTCTTTACTGCCTAGGTTTTGCTAGGTGATAATTTACGTGCCTTGAAATCAGAACTAATAATCAATTCAACTTCCAAAGGAGTTGAATTAGCAATCCTTGAAGAAGGAAAGCTCGTTGAGCTCCATCGTGACCAAGGTGATATCTCCTACAGAGTAGGTGATATTTACCTAGGTCGTGTTAGGAAAGTGATGCCTAATCTGAATGCCGGATTTATCGACGTTGGATATGACAGAGATGCCTTTCTTCATCACAGCGACTTAGGTGTTCAATATAAGACTCAGCAGAAATGGACGAAACTCGTAATGACAGGAAAGTTGCCTGTAAGCGATATCGAAAAGTTCAAGCTGGAACCTAAAATTGAAAAGCGAGGGCATATGAAGGACTATGTGAGTTCTTCTCAACTTGTACTGGTTCAAGTAGCAAAAGAACCCATCAGTTCAAAGGGGCCTCGTCTCTCGGCAGAGATCACCCTCCCAGGGAGGTTTCTCGTTCTTGTACCCTTCTCTGACAAAGTCAGTCTTTCTTCACGCATTAAGAGTGAGACAGAGAGGAAGAGACTCAAGAGTTTGATACAAAGTATTAGGCCTCCAGGGTTTGGTATCATAGTGAGAACAGTTGCTCAGGAGAAGGGTTCTGCAGATTTACATAGTGATTTGTCTGATTTGATCAAACGATGGGGAGAGCTGTTTGAAAATCTCAAAAGTGCCAAGCCAGGCAAGCGGATTCTTGGGGAGCTCAATAAGACGAATACAGTACTTAGGGATGTTCTCCGACCTGAATGTGAATTGATTCGTGTCAATGATGAAAAACTTGCAGATGAGGTCAAAACCTATCTAAGCAGCATTGGGTCTCATCAAGCCGAAAGTGTCAGGTATATCAAGGATAAGGACCTCTTTAATTCACTTTCTATTTACCGTCAGATTAAAGCTACTTTCGGGGTCAAAGTCAGTCTACAGAGTGGGGCGTATCTCATCATTGAGCAAACCGAAGCGATGTTCGTCATTGACGTGAACAGTGGAGGGCGAAAGAAGGGAGCGTCGACTCAGGAAGAGAATGCACTCCAGACGAATATAGAATGTGTAGATGAAATCGCACGATTGCTTCGCCTAAGAGATATAGGGGGGATTATTGCGATTGATTTCATTGATATGGCAAAACGAGAGCACAACAAACGGCTCACGGACACCATGAAATCCGCAATGAAGGGTGACAAGGCGAAGCACAATATTGCATCACCAAGTAAGTTTGGTGTGATGGAGCTTACACGACAAAGAGTTCGTGATGTCGCCAATGTCCAAACACAAGATCGTTGTCCTTCTTGCAATGGCTCAGGCAGTATTCAAGCAGCCATCCTGGTTACAGATACGATTAAGTCTAGCTTAAAGTATTTTTCAAAAGGTGAAGGTCATAAAAAAATTACGATTTTACTTCATCCGATTCTTGAAGCCTACTTAGTCCA
>JAQCID010000142.1 GCA_027618855.1 Bacteroidota bacterium
CCGCGGCATCCGAACGGCGCTTCTTTATTTATTTATAGAATTATTTCTCGCGTTCCTTTTGTTGGTGGTTGCACTTGTTGCGGGATGGGTTTTCCCCGTATTGCTGCCTTTCATTGCGCCCATTGAAGTTATAGTTGCGTTCACAATCGGCGCTTTCTTCTATGGAGCAGCTGCCTTAGACTATGTATGGGAAAGAGAAGATGTGGGTGCATTCGGTTCGTTAGGCATGGCGTATAAATCTCGCAGGTTGGCTGTTGGAATAGGTGTTCCCTTTGCGATTTGGATGGCAATTCCCATCGTGAATTTCACGCTGGCTCCCATTTTCGCACCCGCTTTGGCAACAGTTGCTGCGGTACTCGCATTAAAGGGAGATCGAGAGAAGAATTCAAGCTCTCAGTGAGACCATCGATCAATGCGTCGGAAGGGTTTTATTTAACTTCTTCTACAATCCCGCCTATAGAAGCGAGATCGTCAAAGAAGGTGGGGTAGCTTTTTGCGACACATTCCGCATTTAAAATGTCCACTTCAGCGTCTCCTGCACATCCCAAGATAGCAGCGGCCATCACGATGCGATGATCCCCATGTGGATCGATTCTACAGGCCTTGGTTTTTCCTGGGTGGACAATGAGATCGTCCTTGTCCCGTTCAATAGTAATCCCCGCTTTTGCAAATTCTGAGATGAGAACGGAAGCTCTGTCAGACTCCTTTCCCACGAGTCTATGTGCACCACTTAACCTTGAGGGTTTGTTGCTGAAACTCGCCAAAGCGGCAAGAACGGGGAAGAGGTCTGGAGTGTTTGTGAGGTCGAGATGAAAGGCCCTGGGGCGTTTCTTCTTGATGCTCAATCCCTCATCTGTACCTAGAATATGATATCCTGCAAAGAGCAATGCGCCCTTAATGCTAGAATCGGCTTGGGTAAAGTCACCTCTTATTCCTGTGACTTCTAAATTAGGTTGTGCGCAAAGTGCCCCCAAAACCAAAAGTGTGGCGGCGGCGCTCCAGTCACCATCAATGTTGAAGGTTCCACCACGCCCGGTTTGGCTTGAAGGGATGTGAAAAACATCAATTCCTTCAGATATTTCATGCGTATAATCCAGATCAAAAGTTCGCAGGACCTCAAGCGTCATGTCAATGTAGGGGCGGGATGTAATCCCTTCGACAGTGACTTTAGAATCTTTCTCAGCATATGGCAATGCAAGCAGGAGCCCTGTAAGGAACTGTGAGCTCACACTTCCATCAAGACGTATTTCTCCCCCGACGAGAGGTCCTTCTATTTCAACAGGCAAAGTGCGCGCATCAGCAATGGATACACCTAGTTTTTGCAACCCATCTGTGACCATTTCGATGGGGCGAGACAACAATGTTCCCTTTCCCGTTAACAAGATGGACGTATTCGCTAGCGCTGCAATGGGAGCGAACATTCGGGCTGCGAGCCCTGATTCACCGGCGTTGAGTTCTTTTGCGCGAGGTCGCGGAATACCGCCCGGGGTGGGTACAATGCGAATGGCTTCTTTTCCAAGTTCTATTTCTGCGCCGAGAAGGGCAGCCATTTCTAGCGCGGATGTCGTGTCGTCACTTTCACTTATTCCATGTATCATTGAAGGTGAATCAGCAAGAAGTGCGGCAGCGATGAATCGAGCGCTTAGGCTTTTTGATGGAGGAGCAGAGACTTCTCCTGACAGTGTGCTAGGTGTAACGCGAAGGATCATTTAACTGAGGCTGGCTTGCGTCCGACATAAATACTTGCAATCCCTCCAGTCAGAGGCGTAGCGCTCAGGTCTTCAAAGCCTGCCGAGGCAAGACGGTCAAGGAAATCACGTCCTTCAGGAAATGCCATCACGCTTTCTGGCAGGTAGGTGTATGCAGCGGGATCTTTGGAGACAAGTTTCCCAAGGGTCGGCATGATATGTTTAAAATAAAACCCAAATAACTGCTTAATAGGAAATCGTTTAGGATTGCTAAATTCAAGTATAACTGTAAGTGAATTGGGGGTAAGAACACGATACATTTCTGAGAGTCCACGGTCCAGATTTTCGAAATTACGGACGCCAAATGCGACTGTGTATGCCTCAAAAGACGCATCTTCAAATGGAAGGTTTTCTGAGTCCCCTTGCAACAATGTAATTCTATTTGTAAGACCTTTTGCTTTTAATTTCTTGACGCCTACATCTAGCATTCCTTGCGAAATGTCAATGCCTGTTATTTTTGCTTCGAGCCCCATTCGGATGGCTTCAATCGCGAAATCTCCAGTACCTGTTGCCATGTCAATGATGGTCTTAGGAGCGACCTCTTCGCGCTTTAAAATTCGGATGCATCGCTTGCGCCAGAGCACATCTATTCCCATTGAAAAGAAGTGATTTAAAAAATCATAGCGATGTGCGATGCTGTCGAACATTCTTTCAACTTGCTTTTTCTTGTCTTCCTGTTCAGGAGACGTATACGGAGTGACTTTTGTTCCCATGAATTTTTTATCAAATTAACCGATCACAGAAGAATCTGCAGGGTAATCATTGTACCACACCTCATATTTCAGATAAAAGTGTATTTAAATCGACTGTAACCACTCCACTTTTCTCACAAACAAGACCACCCGCGAGGTTTGCGGTTTCAGCGATATGAATAGGAGAAGCTCCTGAAGCTAGCATCAGTGCGGCTGTCGCTATGACAGTGTCCCCAGCGCCACTTACATCAATGATCTTGCTTGGCCGACAAGGTATATGAGTGTGGACCACACCCTCTGATGGTGCGTGAACCCACATACCGAAGCTTCCGAGTGTCGTGATGGAAACAATCGGATTTATTTTTTCGTGCAGGGAATGTATTGCAGATGGCAATCCTTCTGGAATGTCGACCTCGAGTTGGAGGCCTTCACGGAGTTCCTTGAGGTTTGGCTTGAACAAATCGACTCCACGATAATGGAGAAACCCTTTCAATTTAGGGTCTACAGCAACAGGGATATCTCTTTTGCGGGCTTCTCCGATGAGCCCAAAAATCAATTCTTTCGTGAGAACGCCTTTGTCGTAATCCTCAAAAATAACAACGTCTATGCTTTTGTTGTCTAGAATAGAAATGCAAGAAGACAGGAGGGATGCAGAAAGTTCCGCAGAGATTTCCTCATCGGTTTCCTCATCTACCCTGAGCATATGCTCTTCATCCCGGATAATTCGTGTCTTAACTGTCGTAGCTCGTCCCTTTGAAAGAATGCACGCTTCGACTCCCATTCCCCGCGCTTTGAAAAGTTCAAGCAAACGCATTCCAACGGGATCACCTCCTATTACAGTCGCAAGATGAACTTGTGCTCCCAGTGCTTGAACATTACGTGCGACGTTTGCCGCTCCACCTGCTCTTTCGTCTCGGCCCGTCATCAGGACCACAGGCACAGGAGCTTCAGGGCTGTTGCGCTCTACTTTTCCAAACAAGTATGCATCCATCATTACATCACCTACCACCAGTGCGCTTAGGTTAGAAATGTTTTGTAATGCTTCTCGTTGGGTCATGTGTTGTTAGGTCAAGTCAAGTGTTTGACGACAGCCATTGTCAATTATGACAGCTTTCTTACGGCGGTATCAATCCTGCGAACAGCTTCTGCGAGAACTTCATCGGCAGCTGCATAGCTTATGCGAATACATTCTGGAGTACCGAAAGCAGCACCACTCACTGTAGCTACATGTGCTTCTTCTAAGAGGTACATGGCAACATCTTCTGAGTTGTTGAGTGTTCTTCCTTCATAGCTCAGGCCGAAAAGATCGCTGATGTCCGGAAACAAATAAAACGCGCCCATGGGAAGGTTGAGTTTTATTCCTGGAACTTTACTTAAATCAGCATGCATTGCATTTCTTCTTCTGAGAAAGGCTTCGAGCATAGAATTTGCAATTGAGGGATCTTGATCAACGGCCTCAGCTGCAGCGGCTTGAGTAATGCTACTAGGAGCAGAGGTAAATTGTCCTTGGATCTTTGTGCAAGCCGCAGCGATCCATTTGGGTGCGCCTATATATCCAAGTCGCCAGCCGGTCATTGCAAACCCTTTTGAAACACCATTGACAGTGATCACTCTCTCAATCATGCCAGGTTCAGCAGCCAAGCTCGCATGATGTGAGGTGAAATTGATGAGTTCGTAAATCTCGTCAGAGATCGTAAATACGTTGTCATGCTTGCGGAGTACGTCAGCGATCGCCGCAGTTTCTTTTTGGCTATATACTGACCCTGAAGGGTTACAAGGTGAG
>JAQCID010000143.1 GCA_027618855.1 Bacteroidota bacterium
CTGAAGATAAGTGGGTAGAGAAAAAAGACAGTCAAGATACTGAGGGGGATGGATTCCTAGGGTTCGTTCACAATGCTGTGATCAAACATCATCTCGAAGGTCACGATTCACCTGAGGACATCGAGCTTTATTTCTGTGGGCCACCTTTGATGAATCAAGCTGTTCTTAAAATGGCAGACGACTGGGGGATGCCTGAGGAGAATGTTGCGTTTGATGATTTCGGCGGATAACCATCAAGCTTTGAATACGTATATGAAATTAATTGCGGTAGCTACTCTTCAAGTGGCTGCCGTTTTTGTGGTCCTACATTTATACAGTTGTGGGTCATCTCCGGTAGAGCGTATTCATTCAGGAGAAGCGCAAGGGACGACCTATATGATCAAGTACAATGGAGATAAAAGTGTCACTCAGCTGCAAGTGGATTCCGTGATCGAATCCATGGATGTGGAGATGAATACATGGCGCAATGATGCGCGGATTACGGAACTCAATAATTACCAAAGAAACGATGCCGTTTTTTCATTTGATGACCACAGCAAGATTTGGTCTGTGATTTGGGATTTGTCGTCGGAAATTCACAGCGATTCTGACGGGGCGTTTGATCCAACCGTTAAGCCGCTTGTCGATTTGTGGGGGTTTGGGTTAAAACATGTCGAAAACGTTGATTCTACGGATGTAGATAGCATCATGCGTTTTGTGGGATTTATCCCTGAGAACATAGATATGGAGGGGCCAGAGACTTCGAGTTCGCTCTTAGAAACCCAAATTGTCAAAGGCGATGGTCGGACTCAATTGGATTTTAATGCCATTGCTCAGGGCTATACTGTAGATATGCTGATACATCTTCTCATGGAATCAGGTATTGAGAATGCAATGGTTGAGCTGGGAGGAGAAGTGAGATGTATAGGGTTGAATTTGAAAGGGTTGCCTTGGAGGATTGCGGTGGACAAACCCGTCGCAAACGATGGGGCTGGTGAGCGTCCACTGCAAGCTGTTTTAAAAGTACAAAACGCTGCTGTTTGTACAAGTGGCAATTACAGGAAATTTAAAGAAATAGAGGGTGTTCGCGTTTCACATACGATAGATCCCAGAACGGGATATCCAGCCTACCATGCTTTGTTAAGCGTGACCATACAAGCAGGAAGTGCTGCTGTTGCAGATGCCTACGCTACAGCTTGTATGGTTTTGGGTCCGAAAGAGGGGAGAGCGTTTATTGACAGAATGCGCAGAGAGAAGTCAGGCGCTCCTATTGAAGCCCTTTTTATTATTGATGCAGGTGCAAACGCAACATTAGACGAGCCATTTGAGTTTTGGGCTACAGAAGGCTGGAAGGAAGCAATCATTTGGCTTTAAGGATTCTCTTCTAGCTCTTTTCTGATTCGTTGAGACATTTGTCCTGAGGCCTGGCGCCACAGATTGTACAAGAGCCGCTGTCGTCTTGAAACATAGGGTTGTTGCTCGCGCAAGTACCCGCAAATTCACCATCTTTTTTGACAAGCAATTTGATCGCAATACCTGCAACAGCCAAGCCGAGTAATCCCACTGTCAAGAGCAATACTTTTATTTCCATGGTGTAAATTTAAGTTTGAACCTGATGATTTAAGATAAAAAATGCAACCTTTTACATATAACATCGTTTAGATAGCTGTATCTTTTATGTTCTTAACAGAATTATTGATGGAAAACACACATTATTTTGAACTCACGCTCCCCATGAAGGGTTTGTTGTTGCTTGGATTGTTGTCCTTAGCGCTGTCATTTGGCGCTTTTGCTCAAGGTGGTGAAGGGAGTACACCCTGCTCGTGTCCACCAGCGGCTGACAGACCTGTAGTGATTGTTACGGATAATGGTGGATTAGGTACTGGGACTGTGGCGTGGAGTTGTGACAACATTTATATACTACAAGAACAGGTATTCGTCAATTCTGGGGATACGTTAACCATTGAGCCCGGCGCAATCGTTAAAGGTGGCGCAGGTACAGGATTTCAAGAAACCAGTTTCTCAGCAGGCAATGTCACTGAACAAATAATTACGTATGCGACTTACCCTGGCTCTTTAATCATTTCAATGGGTGCTGTTTTGTTGGCTGACGGAACGCCAGATTGCGCCATCACTTTCACACACGAAGCAGACCCTCTTGATGGGACTGTTGGCGTTGATGTTAAAGGTCAGTGGGGTGGATTAATTATATGTGGAGCAGGACAAACCAACACCATGTACTATGACAACCCTACAGCTTTTCCTTCTCAGGTTTTAGGTCCGGGTACCGGAACAGATTTGGCAGAAGGGATTGTTGACCTTACAGGCAATGATCGTCACGTGTATGGCGGCAATACTGGGCCTGCGGAGTCAAGCGGGATTTTAAGATATGTATCACTCAGACATGGAAGTACTTCATTAGGCTATTCTCAAAACATTGCCACAAATGAATCAAACAATGGAAATGAAACAAACCTCCTTCAGCTATGTGCTGTAGGAAGTGGAACGGAAATTGATCACATAGAACTGGTGAGTTCCGCAGATGATGGACTACAAGTCATGGGTGGTACAGTCGATTTGAAATATGTTGCGGCTGGATTTAATGCGGAGGATGGCGTTGAGTTTGATCAAGGTTGGGCGGGGCGTATGCAATATTTGTTTGTGATCAATGACAGTTCTCAGGTTGTAGGAGACAGTTTAGGTATTTCTAATGCGTTGGATATTGAAGGGGACGATTGGGAACAGTCCAACGTAGATAATACCTTTATGCCCTATACGAACCCAACAATTATTAATGGTACTTTTGTAGGCCCCAAATCTCAATCTGGATTGCGAATCCACAACGGAGGGTCTCCAAAAATGTCAAACTCAATTTTTGCAGGCTTCGGGCAAGGAGTCGATTTTGAAGACCACGACCCCTGTGATGCTTGGGAAATGCTTTTGTTTGGCGAGCTTGTATTAAAAAACAACCATTTCTGGGATGTCGGTGACAGTACGAGTATCATGGACATGATTCTGTACGATGGTCATTTGGGATATGGTCAAGAGGCTGTTGTTCAAGATTTTGATACGATGTTAAATATTGCAGAGAATCCTATGTTTGATTATTCTGTGGCGATTGATCCCATCACGGGGATGGTGTCGGACCCCGTGTTTTTAGAGCCAGGGAATGGTCTTGCGCCTGCACTTGAGTTTATTTCGCCTGACACTTGGTTTGATCAAGCGATGTATTTTGGAGCGTTTGAGCCGGGAGGAAATAATTGGCTCACGTGTTGGAGTTATCTCGAACAAGTGGGGCTGTTTACTGTAGGCGATTCAGTGGGTGAGGTTTCTGTTCCAGGATGTATTTATCTGAGTGCGTGTAACTTTAATATTGAGGCTACCATAGACGATGGTTCATGTGAGTTTGACCTGTGTTTTGGATGTCTTGATGTGAATGCATGTAATTTCGATGCCGTGGCGTATATAGATGATTTGTCATGTACGTATGCTGTGGCTGGATATGATTGCGCCGGGTTGTGTTTGTCTGATACTGATGCAGATGGCGTTTGCGATGCGTTTGAGGTGTCAGGGTGTCTAGATGCCACAGCCTGTGATTATGATTGCGCTGCAACGGAGTCCGGATTGTGTGATTACAGTTGTTTAGGTTGCACCTATGAAAATGCCACAAATTATGATGCTGCAGTGAATACGGATGATGGTTCTTGCACATTTGATGCCGCTGCAATCTGTCCAGCGGATGTGAATGGCGATGGCTATGTGACTGCTGTTGACTTGTTAGATTTACTCTCTGCGTATGGAGAAGCATGTAGTCCTTAAATCAAGCGGCATAGCATAGACTATTGCTATCTTCGCGAAATGCATACACGCGCAGAAAAATTAGAAGCATTTGGCCGACTTTTAGATATCATGGATGAACTCCGTGAAAAGTGTCCTTGGGATAAGAAACAAACCTTTGAATCACTTCGCCATCTCACGATCGAAGAAACCCATGAATTGGCGGACGCGATTATCGACGCTGACATTCAGGAAATTAAAAAGGAAACGGGGGATCTTCTCCTTCACATGGTGTTCTATGCAAAACTCGGCTCTGAAATTCCAGAAGATGAAGGTGGGTGGGATATTGCAGACTCGTTAAACTCGATTTGTGAAAAATTAATTTCACGTCATCCTCACATTTATGGAGATGTAGAGGCAAATGATGAAGCGACTGTAAAAGCCAACTGGGAAA
>JAQCID010000144.1 GCA_027618855.1 Bacteroidota bacterium
TGCGGACAGTCACAACCGTCTTTTCTTCGTCGAAGTAATGGGTCGACATAACGGTTTTATTGCTCTAAGTACAGGGATTGCGACAGGCGCAATTGCTGTGATGACTCCTGAAACAGAAATCACTGTGGATGGGTTGGTTCAAGTTTTGGCTGAAGGCCAAAAAAGAAACAAATCAAGCTCTATCGTTATCGTTGCGGAAGGAAACCCATCTGGAGGTGCTTATAAATTAGCGCAAGAAGTCAAGCAGCGAACGAATCAATACGACATTAGAATTACAGTACTCGGTCATTTGCAACGCGGTGGGAGTCCATCTTGCTCGGACAGAGTGCTCGCTTCTCGTTTAGGTGTTGAGGCTGTAGAGTCACTTCTGAACGGAGCTGTAAACGGTATGGTGGGTGTCGTTAATGACCGTTTGGTTCATACCCCTTTTGAAAAAGCAATCGCAAATAAAATTCACACATTAAAGGACGAAGTCAGGATCGCCCGTATTCTATCGATTTAATCTTGTCTTTGTCAGTCTCTTTTAAACTCAAATGAAACAGTAATAATGTCAAAAAAACAAATAGCAATTAATGGTTTCGGTCGGATAGGTCGTCTTGTATTTAGAATAATACAAGAGCGTGATGATATGGAAGTGGTAAGTATTAATGATTTAACAGATGTTGAAACGTTGGCTCACCTGTTAAAGTACGACAGTGCTCAAGGTAGATTTAATGGAGAGGTAACTGTCGAGGGCGGGAACATTGTTGTCAACGGTTCTGTCATCAAGGTTCTGAGTGAACGTGACCCAGCGAGTTTGCCTTGGGGGTCAATGAATATTGATGTTGTGATTGAATCCACCGGTGTTTTCAGAAGCTATGATTCTGCATACACTCACATCGAGGCAGGCGCAAAAAAGGTGATTATCTCTGCACCAGGATCAGGTGATTTAAAGACGATTGTCATGGGCGTCAACGATGATGTTTTAGATGGTTCTGAACAAATTGTCAGCAACGCTTCTTGCACGACGAATTGCCTTGCCCCTATGGTGAAAGTGTTAAATGATGAGTTTGGTTTAGAAAGTGGTTTTATTACCACCATACATGCGTACACATCCGACCAAAGGCTCCAAGATGCTCCACACTCTGATCTCAGAAGGTCACGTGCGGCTGGCGTGAGTATGATCCCCACATCCACGGGTGCAGCCGCTGCAGTCGGTCTTGTTCTGCCCGAACTACAAGGAAAGTTAGATGGGCTTGCCATTCGCGTTCCGACCCTTACAGGTTCAATTACAGACCTCACCGCTGAATTGAGTCAGAATGTTACTGTGGAAGAAGTCAATGCAGCAATGAGAAAAGCTGCTGAAGGACCATTAAAAGGGGTGATGCAATATTGTGTAGATCCTATAGTGAGTGCTGACATAGTTGGAGATGCACATAGTTGTATCTTTGATTCTGGACTTACAAAAGTTTCAAAAAACATTGTGAAAATATTTGGGTGGTATGACAATGAATTTGGTTATGCAAGTAGAGTTGTCGATCTAGCAGATCGACTTTAATGATTCACCCATGATTATTTTAATAGCAGATAGCGGTTCTACAAAAAGTGATTGGCTCGCCATAGATGAAGATGGGAATGAGCTAAAGCAGTTCAGCACGATGGGTTTCAACCCTTATTTTCACACATCGGAGATCGTTGCGTCAGAGCTCAATAACAATGCAGATATGCGAAGTTTGGCACCAAACGTATCTCGTGTTTTTTTCTATGGCGCAGGATCCAGTTCCCCGGAAATGTGCTCTGTTATTGAAAAGGGCTTGAAAAATGTAATGCCACTCGCAGAGATAAGCGTGGGGCACGATCTGGAAGGTGCGGCTTTTTCAACGTGGTCTGGAACTTCAGCGATTACTTGTATCTTAGGTACGGGCTCAAATTCTTGTTACTTCGATGGCGATAAAGTCTACGAAGAGGTGCCGTCTTTGGGGTATATATTGGGTGATGAGGGAAGTGGGAGTTGGTTCGGGAAACGTTTGTTACAAGCGTTCTTTTACAAACAACTTCCAAAAGAAATGCATGATGATTTCGTTTCTGTATTTAATCTCTCCGTGACAGATGTGACGAGAAAGACGTATACTGAACCGAACCCAAATGTCTTTCTCGCGAGCTTCATGAAATTTATTGCAAAGCATAAAGACTCAGATGTAGTGAAAGGCTGGTTGCTGGAAGGTTTTGGCGCATTTTTGGACACACATGTTGCCTGTTACAAGAATTATAAGGATGTTCCCGTACATTTTATAGGCAGTGTGGCATATCATTTCCAAGAGCAGTTGGTGACTGCATGTGAAGTGAGAGGGATTAAAGTAGGGAATCTCATTAAAAAACCCATCGAGGGACTCGCCAAATATCATCTTGATTGTATCCTAAAATGAAAATTTTAGGTTGTCTATTTGATATGGATGGCGTTATTATTGATACGGCCAAGCATCATTATTTCGCTTGGAAATCTCTTGCTGACGAGTTGGCGATACCCTTTTCAGAAGTAGAAAACGAATCCTAAAAGGACTTTCACGCTTAGATAGCTTAGAGTGTATTTTAAGGTCAGGAAATTTGGAAGTAAGTTCAAAAACAAAGATTGAACTTATGGAGAAAAACAACAACAATTGTATCTTCAAATTATTTGTTCACTGGGGCCAGATCATATACTCCCAGGTGCATTGAGGTTGCGCTTAGCGGAGGTTTTTTCGCCCTAGGAATAGGTGCAGAAGGTTCACTGAAGAGCGGGCATGCAAACGTGCAAGATTTGGCCCACATGACGTTTGAGAAACTTCAGGGTTTGGTGGATTCCCATGAGTGACACTGAAGGTCTACATCTATTTGTTTAATCTGCCCACGTGCTGTTTGCCGATCCCGGACTCCCGCCCAAAGCGTTAGAAGGCATCCATGAGCTTGGCAAGAAGTTGTCGTAGTTTATGCCACGCCATTCCAATGAGGGCCCTCCACCATCAGGTTCCGTAGGCCATTCGCCATAGTCGCTATAACTGACTTGATCGGATTCCGAACCATCAGATCTCAAAAGTCTGATTGTTTCACCGCTGTTGTGTAAACCTGAACTGTCTGAAAAAGGAATGATTAGTGTAAATGGGGGGACTGCTTGAGAAAACGAAGCGGTGTCATTCACAAAGACAATGTATGCACCAGCATTGAGCCATGTGTTTGTGGGTACCAGAGCGTTCACAGCTTCCGCCAAACGCCATGCACTCAAGTTTATTCCAAAAGGATGCGGATTGTACAACTCGACAAATTCCCATTCACTATCTGTCCCTTGTTGCGTCGATGGATTGTAGTGTATTTCAGAGATAGATGGTTCGTATGCAGGCAAGCCATCACATGACATTCCATACGTGGACAGCAATTCTAACAGATCGTCCCCATCAATGATGCCATTCCCATTGATGTCATTTGGACATTGAGAATATGTACTTAGGGTGTTTGAAAATTGGAACAAAAGGACGAATGCGAAAGACAGTAAAATTGGATGCTTCATTTGTTTTTTAGGCAAAGAAGCACAGGATTACGTGCAGTTTTTAAGAAGATTTTGTGGCTGTTTACTTAGATTTTGTATTCGGAATAAAATCAATTCCTACCGGACAGTGATCTGACCCCATAACATCATTTAATATAAACGTCTCCGAGATGTCAGAGACAATTCTGTTGCTAGCGAGCATGTAATCTAGACGCCATCCTACATTCTTTTCTCTCGCTCCACCACGGTAGCTCCACCAGCTGTATTTGGTTCTTTCTGGGTTGTTGTTTCGCCACGTATCCGTAAAACCCGCCTGAATGTGACAGGTCATTCCATCAATTTCCTTTTGTGTGTAGCCAGGAGTTTTGTTGTAGTTGGGAGTAGGTCTGGCGAGGTCAATGGGTTGATGAGCTACGTTGAGGTCTCCACAACAAATGACGGGCTTGTCAGCGTCTAATTTTTGAAGGAAATCTCTAAAGGCAAGGTCCCATGTCTCTCTAAAGGGGAGCCTCTTTAAACCAGAGGATGAATTGGGTGTGTATACTGTCACAAAGTGGAAGTCTTCAAATTCAGCATGAAGCACTCGCCCTTCAGTATCGAGCTCAGGAATACCTATTCCTGCCTGGACATTCAAGGGTGGGCCACGTGTGATGATTGCAGTTCCAGAATACCCT
>JAQCID010000145.1 GCA_027618855.1 Bacteroidota bacterium
CATCGCAATCGCACTCATCGTATTTCTGATTGTGGGATTCGGAGGTGGCGCAACAACAACCGTAAATGCAGGGATCGCAGAAGGTTTCGGTGAAGCAGTGGGGAGTATTTTCAACATCCACCCTGGTTTATTTGTTGCCCCAATCACAGTTCTTGTCTTAATCGCAAAAAAAATGCCCGCTGTACCCGCATTGTTTATTGGTGTGTTGTTGGGGGCATTAACGGCTGTCATATTCCAGCCAGAGGCTGTGCAGATGCTCGCCGGAGAAGAATTAAGTTTCGGAGCTGCAGCTTACGTAGCGTCTATGAAAGCGATGGCAGTAGAAACATCGTACACCACAAATCATGTGCTGGCCGACAAGTTGTTGAGTGCTGGAGGAATGAATGGGATGATGAACACCATTTGGCTTATCATCTGTGCGATGACTTTTGGAGCTGTCTTGCAGGCAGCAGGTATGCTAAAGCGCATCACAGGCGCACTCATTGCTGGAGTAAACAATGTGTTCGGTTTGGTAGCAAGAACCGTAGGGACATGTATTGCTTTCAATGTTCTCGCATCAGATCAGTATATCGCGATCGTGGTACCGGGTAAAATGTTCAACGAAGCATTTGAAAAGCAAGGATTGGCTCCCGAAAACTTAAGCCGGACCCTTGAAGATGCAGGCACAGTGACTTCTGTGCTGATACCTTGGAACACTTGTGGCGTTGCACAAAGCGGGATTTTAGGTGTGGCTACGCTCGCTTATGCGCCGTATTGCATCTTTAATTGGGTGAGCCCATTGATGTCTCTACTTGTTGCAGGGTTGGGCTACAAACTTAAGTACAGAGATGACGCCGAAGGCTAAACAAAATTTGGCCGTCAATGAGGATGTTATTGAGAACCACATTGTCGTTCGAGGAGCTCGTGAGCATAACCTATGCGACATTGACCTTGTGCTACCCAGAAATAAACTTATCGTCTTCACCGGCGTAAGTGGTTCGGGAAAGTCCAGCCTTGCATTTGACACGTTATATGCTGAAGGATCACGTAGATTTCTGGAGACGCTCTCGGCGTACGCCAGACAGTTCATAGGAGGACTGAAACGTCCTGACGTAGATGGAATTACGGGGCTAAGTCCTGTCATTTCTATTGAGCAGAAAACCGTAACGCGCAATCCTCGATCGACCGTAGGAACTGTGACAGAAGTCCATGACTTTCTTCGTCTTTTATATGCGCGAGCGGCAGATGCGTTCTCACTAGAAACAGGTGAGCCTATGGTGCGTTACACTGACGAACAAATCACGGAGAGCATCGAATCCCGATTTGGAAATACACGACTGATGCTTTTGGCTCCTCTCGTGCGCGGGAGAAAAGGTCACTACCGCGAGTTGTTTGACCAAGTAAGGCGACAGGGTTACGTAAGAGCAAGAGTAGATGGTGAAATCGTCGAACTCGATTCGGGATTTAAAGTAGACAGATATAAAGTCCATGACATCGAACTTGTGATCGACCGAGTTGTCGTGGGAGGAGATGACAGCAGACTGCTTAAATCGGTGAGAACGGCGCTTAAATTAGGGAAGGGCTCTATGTCTATCCTTGAACACGGTGTGATCAACCCCAAACCCATTCACTTCTCTAGAAATTTAATGTGCCCTACCACTGGACTTGCTTACCCTGATCCTGAGCCAAACCTGTTTTCTTTTAACTCTCCCTATGGTGCATGTCCCACCTGTAACGGACTGGGGAAAGTTGCCGAAGTAGATCTCGATCAGGTCTTTCCCGACATGGAAAAGAGCATTAGAAAGGGCGGCATCGCACCATTGGGAGAACTTAAGAGCAACAAAACCTCTCACATTATTGAAGCTCTTATCGCCTCTCATGGCGCAAAACCCACCGCTAAAATCGGGGAGCTTAGTGAAGAACTCATCGGCAAAATACTCTATGGGACGGAAGAGTTAATCAATGTCCCTTCTCGGTTTGGCCCCAAAAACGTAGGGGAAAAATATGACGGGGTCATCGCAATTATTGAGAAAGCTGCCCGAAGAACCACGTCTGTCCCTCTCAGAAGATGGGCGCAGACTTTTATGCATAAAATACCTTGTTCCAGTTGTGAAGGAACGCGTCTCAAACCGATAAGCAGGCAATTCAGAATCGGTGACAAGAATATTTCACAATTGGGCTCAATGGACTTTTTGACGCTACAAAAGTGGTTTGACAACATTGAAGATTCATTGAACGAGCGTCAGAAAACAATCGCCCGTGAACCGTTGAAAGAAATCCGTGCAAGAATCGGGTTTATGCTCAACGTCGGGCTTGGATACCTGAGCTTGGACCGCCCTGCACGATCTCTTTCTGGTGGAGAAGGACAACGAATCAGACTTGCAACCCAAATCGGGTCAAGTCTTACTGAAGTTCTGTACATCCTAGATGAGCCCTCAATCGGATTGCACTCGCGTGACAACATGAAGCTGATTAACTCATTACAAGCTCTGCGAGATGCTGGGAATTCAGTGATTGTTGTTGAACACGATGAAGAAATGATGCTCGCCTCTGACTACCTCGTGGACATCGGGCCTGGAGCAGGGAAATATGGCGGGAAAATTGTGACCCAGGGGCCTCCATCAGAACACTTGAGTTCTGATTCTATTACTGCTGCGTATTTGCGAGGCGACAAAAAAATAGACATCCCTCAAAAAAGGCGCAAAGGATCAAATAAAAAACTCATCCTACACAATGCCACGGGGAACAACTTAAAGGGAGTCACATTGACAATACCTCTGGGAACGTTGATCTGCGTCACAGGTGTCTCAGGAAGCGGCAAGAGTTCGATCATCAACAACACATTGTATCCAGCGCTCCTCAATCACTTGCATGAACCGATTCGGACTCCCCTGCCCCATGATTCTATCAAAGGGTTAAAGCATTTGGACAAATCCATCGCCATAGACCAAACCCCGATCGGGCGTACCCCAAGATCAAATCCAGCGACGTACACGGGGATTATGGACCACATACGCAAACTGTTCACCATGTTGCCCGAATCTCGGATACGGGGATATAAACCTGGTCGCTTCTCCTTCAATGTGATCGGAGGGAGATGTGAAGACTGTAAGGGAGCAGGAGTTCGGACCGTTGAAATGAATTTCCTACCCAACGTTCATGTTCCTTGTGACACGTGTTCAGGACGGAGATTTAATCGTGAAACACTTGAAGTACGATATAAAGGGAGAAGTATTTCTGACGTTTTAGACATGACCGTGGGCGAGGCGGCCGACTTTTTCGATGCGTATCCGAAAATCAAACGCATCGTATCGACTCTGAAAGACGTCGGACTGGGATATATCTCCCTGGGCCAGCCCTCCACAACATTGTCTGGCGGAGAAGCACAGCGCGTAAAGCTGGCTGCTGAATTGGCGCGTGTTGGAACTGGCAACACCTTATACATTCTAGACGAACCCACAACTGGATTGCACTTCTCCGATGTTCAAATGCTCCTAGACGTACTGAACAGACTCGTGGATCAAGGGAACTCCGTACTTGTAATCGAGCACAATCTAGACGTCATTAAAGTCGCAGACCATGTGATCGATATCGGACCCGAAGGAGGAAATGGTGGTGGAAACATCATCGCCTCAGGAACTCCTGAACAAATCGCTTGTGTAAAAGAAAGCTACACAGGAAATTATCTCTCTAAGATTCTGCACTAAGTTTGGCACATGTCTAAACCTTTAAAACACCGTACTTGGGCCGAAATCATGTCGAAAGACAGCTGGTCCATTTTTAAAATCATGAGTGAATTCGTTGAAGGATTCGAAGCTCTACAACGAATAGGACCCTGTGTCTCTATCTATGGGTCTGCAAGAACAGGCCCAGAAACCCAAGTTTACAAAGACGCTCAACAAATCGCCTCCCTCCTGTCTAAGGCTGGCTATGGAGTCATTACTGGAGGAGGTCCAGGTGTGATGGAAGCTGGGAACAGAGGAGCACATGAAGTGGGTGGGCCATCAGTAGGTCTTAACATACAGCTCCCATTTGAGCAACATGACAATCCATACATCGACAGAGACAAGAGCATCAATTTTGATTACTTTTTCGTTCGCAAAGTGATGTTTGTAAAATACAGCCAAGCGTTCGTCGTCATGCCCGGCGGTTTCGGAACGCTAGATGAGCTATTTGAAGCGCTCACTT
>JAQCID010000146.1 GCA_027618855.1 Bacteroidota bacterium
TTGGGGAGCACGAAGTGTGGTTCTAGATAAGTTGTCTAATGTTTCTTGTAGAGACGCTTTTGCACTTAAAATCGCATAATTGGCGCTTTTTACGCCTTCCTCTGAGCTTGTTAGTGTTGCTTTTGCATTGTGAATTGCTGCTTCTGATTGGTCATAATCAGCCTGTGAGATGACCCCATTTGAAAAAAGCTTTTGAGAGCGACCCCACGCTTTTTCGGCGACAAATAGATTTGCTTCGCTTGTCGCAAGCATCGCTTTTGCGGATGACAAATTCGACAGAGTTGTATTGACGGCAGCTTGAGCTCTGTTTCTTGCTGCGATGTAAACATCGGGGTTTATTTGGGCCAACAAATCACCCTCATTGACTTGATCTCCTTCTACCACTGGGAGGTCAATTAACTGCCCACTTACCTCAGCAGAAATATTCACTTCCAGCACTGGTTGAATCTTCCCAGACGCACTCACTCTTTCCGTGATGGACCTCATGGATGCTGTTGTGATGGTGACTTCAGGGAGCTCCCTTTCTCCGCCAAACAATGTAGCAGCAATCACAAGAAGCACAACAATGGCTCCAAGGATAAGAAATATCTTTTTCTTTTTCATAGCTAAGTTTAACGGAGTGTTATTGTCTTTCCTTGATAGAAATCGAGGATCTTAGATTTAAAGACAAGGTCATATCGAGTACGCAAGCTATTTGTCCGCGCGTTATCTAATCGCGCTCTAGAATCGGCATACTCGAGCGCAGAGATCGCACCAGCTTCAAACCTTAATTCTGTGTTTGAAAATGCGAGTTCTGCAGCAGCCAAAGCCGCTTCTTGTGCAAGCAGATTTTTCTGTGCAGCCACAGCATCGGCCCAAGCACTTTCAATGCTTTGTGTGAGGATCTGTTCTGTCGCTTCTTCTGCATACTTCGATTGAAGAATACCTACCTCTGCTTGCTTTACAGAGTTTCTGGAAGCGAACCCGTTAAAAATGGGGATGCTTAACGAGAAAAAGACGCTTTGGTTAATGTTGTCGCTTAGCTGATTGCCAAATGGCGTCGTTTGGTATTCATTGTAACTAGGAGCAAAAGGGATTGCAAGCTCCATAGATTCTGTTAGGCCTGCATAATAAACGGTTTGACCATCTTGTGTTGTTCCCAATTCGACCATGTTATATGAAGGTTCTCCTATGGGTTCTTGACGATTCCCAGAATATCCTGAACCGAAGTTATAGGATGCAAATAGGCGTGGAAGGTAGTTTGTCTTTGCGATATCGAGATTGAGATACGCATCATCCACAGAAAGAGCCGCGGCACGAATTTCTGGGAAGGTGCTTAAAGCGTGATTAATGGCCAGGGCTGAGGAGGGGGGAAGTGGCGAAATTTCTAAATCCTCATCTGAAGGCTTGACGATTTCAAAGGTTGCGGCTTGCGCGCTATTTAATTGAAGAAGTTGAACAATATTAAGTTTGGCCAAAGTTTGCGCGTTTTCACTAGAGATGAGTGAAGCATAGTCTGACGCTTCTTGAGCCTGGACATCCAGTAAATCAGACTGCGGTGCCGCTCCAGCTTCGACAAGTTTCGCAACACGATTGGCCTGTCTTTTTGTCGTCTCTAAATTGAGCGTTGCCAGGGTGACAAATTCTTCTTGAAAAAGCACATTGAGATATGCAGCTGAAATCGTTAACGCAAGATCGTTTTTTGTTTGTTCAAGGTTGATCATCGCGATATCGACTCCGAGAACAGCGCGCTTTAAATTCAAATGGTTTTTAAATCCATTGTATAAAGTAATTCCTGAATTCAGACCAAAACTATTTGATTGAATCGCATCTGTTGCAAATTCGTTTGTAAAAGGGTCAATTGTCATTCCGATATTATAGCCATGGGACCCAGAAGCGTTAAGCGAAGGAAGGAAAGCGCCTTTTGCACTGAATAAACCTATTTCAGCACGGTCATTGTTTAATGCACTCTGTTTAATCTGAAGATTGTACTCAAAAGCGTGGTTGATACACTTTTGAAGAGACCAAGCTGAGTCCTGTGAAAATAAAGATCCGGAGAACAATACACTTAATGTAATGGTCGCCGTTGAGATGAATCTAGTCATGTGAGATATAAAGGAATTATTCATACAAATTTAACGAATAGACCCTCATACAAACATGAATACTATCCCTCCTCTTTGTTAAATCTTTTCCAGACAAGCAAAAGACCTATTCCAATGAGCAAATACGGAATAATCATGATGAAGATAATCCCTTCATTGAGTCCCGTCCCCATCCCCCCTTGATTCGCACTTTGTTCTCCAAGCGCCTTACACATGACACATTGTCCCCACGATGACATTGACACAAATATGCTGACAAATGCAAGAAGGAAGATGTGTTTAAACCGACTCATTACGCGGGGTAATAAGGGCTAATCATCAAATAAACAATCACCCCGGTTGCTGTAACGTATAACCAAATTGGCCAGGTAAAATGCGCGAGCTTTTTATGCTTCTCCACTTCCATCGCCCAACCTCTAGCGTATGTGAATAACACAAGTGGGACAATTGCAGCAGAAAGAACGATATGCGTAATCAAGATGAAGAAGTAGACCATCTTCATTGAAGATTCACCTTCGAAGTGTGTCGGTGCAGTTGTAAAGTGGAATACGATGTAGCTTAATAAGAAGAGAACACTCAACCCCACAGCTGTAGATGTTAACGCTCTGTGAAGCTTTATTTTTCCAGATCTTATCGCGATCCAAGCTCCCAACAAAACAAAGAATGCTGTCCCATTCAGGAATGCGTTCATTTTAGGGAGTAAGTAAAGTTTGGCTTTTGTTTCCGGAGACAAATCTAACGGTGGTAGATACGCAAGTAGTGTAACCACAACGGGTATGATGATTGTGATAGACCAAACAATCACTTTAAGTTGAGAATCTGTAAGTTTCATTTTTCTGTAATTAATTGATACACATGATCGATCATTTTATCGACTTCTTCCGTAGAAGTGCCATCGTAGTAACCCCTAATCCTGTCAAGTTTATCAATTAGAACGAAGTTGTCAGAATGGAAAAAGCCACCTGCCGCTGTATCGCTTGGCATCGCGGTAAGGAAATACCCGTCTTTTGCCTGATCATATAAATCTTCCTTATCTCCAGTGAGGAATTTCCACTGTGAGGTGTCTGCTCCCATCCTTTCTGCGTACCCAGCGAGACGTTCTGGTGTATCTCTTTCTGGATCCACAGAGTGACTGAGTATCATAACCTCTTCTGTACTCACACCATTTTTCTTTAAAATAACTTGGGTACGTGCAAGTTGAGCACTCAACAATGGACAAATGGTAGGGCAAGACGTAAAGAAGTAATCGACAATTCTGACAGTACCCTCTACATCTCGGTGGCTGACTTTCTGATTGTCTAATCCAGTAAATTCAAACATCGGAATTGTATGCCCCTCTGGTCCCAAAACTGGAAGTGGCGTAGGAGGGTTTTTGTCAAATGCTTCTTGCTTTTTCTGTCTGGCGTATTCCGCCAGATCCATTTCCTTCTTCAGGAGTGCAATATCTTCAGTTGCATCCCTCAAGGCATCTTCAGAAGCGGCATGATAGACTCCCCGGAGATATCCTTTTGCATCTACCAGCCAAAGCGTGGCGATGTTGTCCGGCTCTTCTGTGTCACGCGTAATCCTGAACTCCTCACGAATGATTCTGTCAATTTCGGCTTTTTCTCCAGTTAAGAATTGCCATTTCCCGTCAACACCATTGTAGCGCGTATTCAAGTCAACATATTTTGACAAGACTTCCGGCGTGTCGTGTTCTGGACTTAAGGTGAAGCATACGATTGAGATTCCTTCCTTATCTCTGTACCTGAAATTAGGCCAAAGCAGCTGTCTTGTCATTGACCCCACATGAGGTGCGTCTGTGCCGAAGAATGCCGCGATCCAAACCTGGCCTTGCAGTTCTTCAGACCCAAAGGGCTCGGAATCCTGATTTATAAGTTGAAAATCACCCAACCTGTATACTCCAGGAACGAGGGAGTCGATTGCCCCGCTCTCCGTAAAATAAGGAAGGGTGTTGAATTTATGGTTCCCCATAATTCCAAGTACCACGATACCTGTAATAGGCAGAGCCAATAATAGAAAGATTAATGCAATCCTCTTCTT
>JAQCID010000147.1 GCA_027618855.1 Bacteroidota bacterium
CTACGAATTGCGATTTGCCGGGCAAAGGGTCAGAAAGCACTTCATTCAGCAAAAAATCTCTTTGCTGGTTTTCTGACGGAAGCTCTATCGTCCATGTGTTTGTTCTTGTTGGATTTTCGTTAGATATTTCCTTCCATGCATGACACGTTATTTCTACGAGATTTTCAAAGCTCCCCAAATCATAAATAGAATGCTCCGAAACGGCTATATTTGATGAACTACTTCTGAATTTCCATTCAATAGGTGGGTCCCAGTTTTCAGGAAACAACACACAAGAGTCCATTGAATACGGTGAATGCCAGCAAAGATGTTCTCCAAGACTCCCCCAAATCAAGCTTGTATCCCTCAAACTTTCCACTTTGACCATCTCAAAATCCGTCGGTCTTGCAGTTCCTCTTGTAGACCCCAAAACACCTGTTCCGCTGATCCAATTGTTCGGTGAGTTTGCCGGAAGAAAATAATTGAGGCGTTCTAATGAAAAACCACCCTCGGCTTTTTCACGGTCATCATGCCAACACCTACTGTATTCTACCAAATCAATCATTGAGGTTTCTTCACTCAGTTGATTTCTCCGAATACTGAGTTTTATTTGGCCAGAATTTGCTGCCAATGCACTCCAGGAGTCCATACAATTGGGCTCAAGTACAAGCACACTGTCAACATTGAGATATTGTCCAACCTTTAACAAGGCCTCTCCAAGTTGCAATCCCTCTAAATCAAGAGTACGGTTACTGACATTTACGATTTCAACCCACTCGTCCCATGGGCTTTCAGGAGATGGATTTGTCAGGAATTCTGAAATGACGATATCTCCCCACTCGGGAGGTAGTGCGGGGATCCAGTCCATTGTTGCTCCGTGTGTATTGACTCCATTTGTACACAGTTGTGCATCTTCGACAATGATGTCTATAGGTTTTCCTTCCGGCAGTGGTGATTCCAGATTCACGACCCAATATGGACTTTCCCAATACGCATCCTCTTCGGTTTCCTCATGTATAAACTGGCATTTCAATTCAGAAAGGGGGTCAATATCTGGTTGAAGTAAGAACGCTACTTTTTGTGGATTTACGAGATGCGAAGAAATATAAATGGGCGTCGCAATTTGTGGGGCACTTGCTTCAAGTTCTCCTTTTCCCCAAGGTGTTGCCCCTAATGGCAAAGAAGTCGGTTCCCAATTGGACGCCAAACCACATCCTTCAGGAGACAATTTACTTACAGACAGAGCGGCTAGAGATTCTCCATTCCACCATGAGCGTTCATAGGTAAGTCCATCTATTAAAGTGCCGTCTGGTCGCAACAAGGAAAGAGTCATTCCGTTGTCACTTAGCCCTGACCAGCCTTCCACCTCTGCGACATACCCTACCTCAGGAACGCTATCTGTGGTCGGAAAAGGAGCCGCACAAATAAGACATCGTGCTTGTGGGGGTAGGTACCCATTCCAGTTGTTCTTGGGCAGGATTGCGCGTACAATTCCAGGCTCTACAGTTGAGCTCTCAGAGACCAATCCCCATCCGTTCAAGTTCATTATTCTGTCTGTTCGATTAAATACTTCCATCCATTCGACTTCAGGCAGCCCCACCGATGGCGTTGCATCCACAAACAACTCCGTGATCGTGATTTCTCTGAAATTGACAGCGTTTGAATCTGCCCACACCACACGTAATACTGTATCCAGTTCATTTGTGGAAACGCGACAATCAACAGCGCTGCCGTCAATCAATGGGTTCATTCCTGTAAATATTGCATGGTGAGGTCTGCCTGGCATGTTTATTTCCTGAGTAGCCATCTCAACTATTAACCCAATAGGAGATGGGCGATTCCACACAATTTCTATGCTGGTGCTATCTAAGCATCTGTGTGTTAGTATTCTATGAGTTTCTGTAGGACGCCATAAGGGCGCAAGTCTCTGTAGGCCCCAAGAAAAGGCATCTGTATTTGAAGACGTACATGTCGCTTCAAATCCGAGACACCTCGGCGCCCAAATTTCATTTGAATTTGACAGTGCTATATTTGCGATAGGAAGCAACCATCCAGAATCATAAGCTCCCGCTCTGATGGATGAATAAGAAGAATCTTTTGAGTATCTGACAGATAAATCTAAGTCGAATGGTTCCGCGAAATTTAAGAGTTCTGGTGGGATCTCATGAAACACGTCAAATTGGGCGTTAGAAATTTCTAATGGATCTTCGCCCCCATTTGTGCCTATAGAAAAAGATAGACTTCCAACAGGTAAAAATTCAGATTCTAAAAATGATTCCGGTGGGGATTCTGTCAGGAAGATTCGAGAATGATTGTTGTTTGAACCGTGTAACTCCTGTCTCCACCTCATATCCAATGTAAGCTCAGTAAAGGGTTCGGTTGCACAACCCCAAACCCGATATGTTCCCGCGTTCAGTGCATCGAGGTTCCAAGACTCAAACGATTCAATCTCATTGGTGGACCATTCACTCGACACAGTCCATACCAATGAGTCCACTTCGAGAGGACAGAAAACAAGAGGCAATATTGTGAGGATCATCATATCGCCACAAAATTCGTTTGGCTTTTAATAACCACAAAACCGTTGACAAATTAAGACGCGACATCTGTAAATCAATCCTTAAGAAATTAGCTTAGCAACATGAAATCATTACGTGTAGCAATTATTGGAGCCACCGGTTTGGTCGGTAGGACGATGCTTCGAACTATGGAAGAACGAGGTTTTCCGATTGAGGAATTAATCGCTGTTGCATCGGAGCGTTCAGTGGGAAAAAAGATTCCATTTCATTCAGGCACCGTTCAGATTGTAGGGCTGGATGACGCACTCGCTTCCAAGCCTGACATCGCCCTTTTTTCTGCAGGTGGAGAAACCAGTCTTGAATGGGCTCCAAAATTCGCAGCTGTGGGAACGACAGTGGTCGATAACAGTTCTGCTTGGCGCATGCACAAGGACTACAAACTCATCGTGCCTGAGGTGAACGGCGACGCCATTTCCAAGGATGATTTAATCATTGCCAATCCAAATTGTACAACCATGCAACTCGTGATGGTGCTGAAGCCTCTTCACGATCAATATCAGATTTTACGAGGCGTTGTGAGTACGTATCAAAGCGTCACAGGAACGGGACAAGCAGCTGTGGCCCAAATGGAAGATGAACGTGCGGGACGGACTCCTGCTCAGCAAGTTTATCCGCATCAAATAGATAAAAACTGCTTGCCCCATTGTGATACATTTCAGGAAAATGGCTATACCAGAGAGGAAATGAAGGTTCACTACGAAACGAAGAAAATCATGCGTGATGATTCAATTTCTCTAAGCTGTACAGCCGTTCGAGTACCCGTTGTAGGAGGTCATGGAGAGTCCGTTTTTCTAGAATTTGAAAGAGATTTTGAGATGGCAGATGTGCGTTCCATGCTTTCTGAGTTTCCGGGAGTTGTTCTTCAGGACGATCCAGAGACTTTCCATTACCCAATGCCGATTACCGCTCACGGAAAAGATGACGTGTTCGTGGGACGTCTGCGTCGTGACCTGAGTAACCCGAGAGGTTTACATCTCTGGATCGTCAGTGACAATCTTCGCAAAGGAGCCGCGACAAACACAATACAAATTGCTGAATATTTAAATTCTCAGGGGCGATGGGGATAAGTTTTGTCAGTTAAAACCTACGAGAGTATCATTCATTTGGTAATTTGTCCTTTCATAAGATGTACCCAAGCAGTAAGTAGCTCACTGACATGAAAACAACAATTTTATCTATTGTCGCCCTTTTAATCTCGACACTTTCACTCGCTCAGACCACAGTGCGCGGACGTGTGATAGACGCCAATTCAGGCAATGGATTAATTGGTGCATCCGTGTATTTGGAGGATTTTAATGAAGGAGCTTTTACAGATTTCGATGGCTTTTTTCAGTTTAAAACGAATGCCCATGGCCAAACAAATCTTGTAGCGACAACTATGGGTTACTCGAAAGTGAAGAAATATATCTCACTGGAGGGTCGCGGTCTATTAAATATGGGCGACATCATGCTTGAGCCGAGTGCAATAGGTCTTGAAGAGGCAAATGTTATTGCATCCGTCGCCATAGATAGAGCTACGCCCGTGGCGGTTTCAACAATCGACGCCCGCCAAATAG
>JAQCID010000148.1 GCA_027618855.1 Bacteroidota bacterium
TGTCTCAAGAAACCATTGACATAAGTATCGCAGGACGTTCTTATCCTTTAACTGTCTCACCAGAAGAAGTTCAGGGTATTAAAGATGCTGCTGCTGCTGTTGATGAGAGAATTAAAGAATTAAAATCTCAATTTGCAGTACAAGACAGAATTGACTTATTTGCCATGACAGCACTTCAGCTGTCTATACGTGTTCTACAGCTAGAATCTTCATCCCCTTCTGAAAATAACAAGTCAGAAAAAGACAATACGCACGAAGCAAAGTCAACTCAAGCAATCGAAGACCTACTCCAACGGATTCAATCGGAAATGGAAGGGTAAGCCGTAAGGCAAACCTCAATGGATTCAATTATCATCATATACATCATCGGTGGAGTACTCGTCGGTGGAGCACTGGGATTCATCATGTCAAAGATGGGCCTTAAATCAAAAGCTGACGGCATTATTCGCGAAGCTGAGCTTAAAGGAGAAAGTATTAAAGAGAAAAAGATTTCTCAGGCAAAGCAAAAGTTCTTCGAATTAAAGGAGAAACAAAAAAGCGAACGAAAGGATTTAGACCGCCAGCTCAATGAGCGAGAGGAGCGCATCCGCAATACAGAGAAAAATCTCAATCGACAAAATGAGAAAACCAAGGACCTCGAGAAGCAATTAGAAAAAGGAACTGAGAAAATAAACCAGCGCATACAAGCGATAGAGAAGAAATCTACAGATGTTGAAAATGACAGGCTTAAGGCGATTGATCTCCTTGAGAAAATATCTGGCATGTCCGCTGAGGAAGCAAAGAAGAACATGATCGAACAAACCGTTCAAGATGCAAGAATTCAAGCAGCTTCATTGGTTCAGGACATCATCGATGAAGCGAAACTCAAAGCAAACACGGACGCCAAGAAGATTGTAATACAGACCATTCAAAGAGTCGCAACGGAACACTCTGTAGAGAATTCGGTTTCCGTATTTAACATCAAAAACGACGACATTAAAGGACGTATTATTGGCCGTGAGGGCAGAAACATCCGAGCGCTTGAGGCTGCTACTGGCGTCGAGTTCATCATTGACGACACTCCCGAAGCGATTATATTGTCTTGCTTTGACCCTGTTAGACGTGAGATTGCAAGACTGTCCCTTCATCAACTTGTCACAGACGGACGAATTCACCCTGCACGAATTGAGGAGGTTGTCGCGAAGGTGATTACGAAGATCGACGAGGAGATCATGGAGCTCGGGAAACGTACTTGTATTGACCTCGGAATTCACAATTTGAAAAGCGAACTTGTTCGAATGGTAGGCCGAATGAAGTACCGTTCGTCTTACGGACAAAACCTCCTTCAGCACTCTAGAGAAGTCGCAAATCTTTGTGCGACCATGGCCGCTGAAGTTGGCGTAGACCCTAAGATTGCTAAACGAGCTGGACTTCTCCATGACATCGGAAAGGTCAGCGATGAGGAGAGTGAATTGCCCCACGCGCTTTTAGGCATGAAAATAGCTGAACGCAATGGTGAGAAAGCTGAAGTTTTAAATGCGATTGGAGCCCACCACGATGAAATTGAAATGACAAGTTTGATTTCTCCTATCGTTCAAGTTTGTGATGCTATTTCGGGAGCTCGACCAGGAGCTCGACGTGAAATGGTGGAAGCATATATCGAACGCCTTCGCAACCTAGAAGACCTTGCACTTGAATATCCAGGAGTGACGAAATCATATGCCATTCAAGCTGGGCGTGAACTCAGAGTGCTCGTAGAAAGTGACAAAGTCAGCGATTCAGAATCGGAACAACTCTCTTTGGACATCTCAAATCGAATCATGAACGAGATGACCTACCCAGGCCAAGTAAGAGTGACTGTAATCCGAGAAAAAAGAGCTGTCAGCATTGCTAGATAATCTCCCAGTGAAGCATGACTGAACACACTACAGAACCTAAGTTCGGCGCTTCACTCAAGTGGCAAAGTGTAAATATTACTGTTCAAGTCGTTCTTCAACTTGTTTTTATTGCTGCCCTGGCGCGACTTATCCCTCCGGATGCGTTTGGCATCATGGCGATTGCTTTAGTCGTCGTAGGGTTTATTGAGATTTTCGCACAAGTAGGAATAGGACCTGCGCTGATTCAATATCCCAACGTCACAAGGGCTCACAAAAAGACCGCTTTTGTTTTCAGCTTGGGGCTGGGGATCATTTTCTTTGTCGGAACATTCTTTGCCGCTCCATCAATCGCACAATTTTACGACCAACCTATTTTGGTCGAGGTATTAAGATGGATTGCACTGAGTTTCATCATTTCTGGAGCTTCTGTCGTCCCACGTAGCATGTTGATTAAAGAAATGCGTTTTAAATCGTTGTTCTTCTGCTCTTCAACTGCCTTGGTCTTTGCCAACTTAATCCTGGGCTTAACGTTGGCTGTGAATGGATTGGGAATTTGGGCATATGTCGCTGCGCTTCTCACTCAAAACATCTTGCTGGGCATTGGATACTGGATTGCTGCGCCTTCTCCTGTAGGGGTTTGGATGAACAAATCTGCATTGCGAGAGATGGTCGGATACGGTGGGCGTAGCACTTTATTTAACATGATTAATTACGCTGCTGGCAAGGTGGATACGATGGTTGTAGGAGCCCAAACCTCAAATTGGACCCTCATTGGACTCTACGACAGATCATCTTATTTAATGGGACTCCCTGTCACGGTGCTGGGAAAACTGGGAGACAGTGTGTTGTTCAGTGGCATGTCTATGATGCAGAAGGAATTAGACAAACTTGGCACCACTGTCGTGGCTGCCGTTCATGCTGTTTCACTTCTTGTTTTACCTCTTACTGTCCTCTTAATCGTTCGAGCTGAAGATGTCACGGTTTTGATTCTGGGAGGAGACTTTCTTGATGCGACTCCGATTGTCACCATTTTATTTACGTGCGTAGCACTCCGAAGTTTCATTAAAATTGGTGATGCGACAATGAGAGCCACCGATCACTTGAAGATTGGCGCGTTCATCAAACTCGTATTCCTGATGGCTGTGGGCTTTGGTTCATGGTGGGCAATGGAAGCTGCCAATGTGGGGAATGTAGCATGGGCCGTTACAATTGCGACCGCGCTTCAAGCGCTCGCAATCGGCGCATGGATGGTCTTTGAAATGAAAATAAAGGGGTTGAATCTACTTCACAAGTTGGTTCCCGGAATCATTCTGAGCGGCGTTGTTTATCTCGCTGCGTTCATCATTCAACACAACATCAACAATGATCTCTTGAGCATTGAAAGCGTTCCAGAAATCAAGCATGCAATTGTCATCACGGCTCACATTCTGTTGTCTGCTTTCATCACAATCCCCATTGTTCTTGCACATCCAGAAATGATGGACGGAGGTTCACCTGAACTTCGTAGAAATATTTTTGGCAAACTGAAAACAGGAACATTACACGCTCGACTCACACGTTAATTAAATAGTACATTCCCATGAAAATGATCATTCTTATTTCAGTATCCGTATTGCTTGTTGTAACAGGACTTCTAGGCTGGAAAGCTTATGCTGGAGTCAACACCTATAACCCCATGAAAAGCCCCGTAGACTTTTATTCTCTGTCATGCACAACACTAGATGGCGCAGACTTTCAATTCGAACAATTAAAGGGAAAGCGAGTATTGATCGTCAATACCGCGTCAAAATGTGGTTTCACGGAGCAATACGAGGGACTTCAGAATCTTCATGACACCTATTCTGGAGATGATTTTGTCATCCTCGGATTTCCCTGCAATGATTTCGGAAACCAAGAATCGGGAAGTGAAGAAGAAATCGGTGCGTTCTGCTCAGCGAATTTCGGTGTTGAGTTTCAGATGATGGAAAAAGTGAAAGTCAAGGGGTCAAAAAAACATCCCGTCTATGTTTGGTTGACTTCGGAAGCAGAAAATGGAGTGAGTGACCATACTGTCAAATGGAATTTCCACAAATTCGCGGTCGATCAGAAAGGGAGTTTGGTCGGATCTATGCGTAGTGGGGTAAAACCTTCTGACAAAGAAATCACAGATTTCGCAGCGGGAAAAGAATAAAAAATTCTCAGAAAAAACAACCAATCATTTAAGACCTTTACAACAACTATATTTTGAAAAAAAACAATGGGTAAAATTCATAA
>JAQCID010000149.1 GCA_027618855.1 Bacteroidota bacterium
TCGTCTGCCAAACGATCGATTCCTTGGTGATGAAACGACGCGCCAAGCTTCAAAAACAAAACTAGGTTAAGTCTACGGATCATTGGATTTTTTGTACCTTGACAACACTCAATCAAACGAGTTTAACATGAAAAGTTCTGTGATGAAATATATATATGCGGTTCTGTTTTGTTGCCTTTCTTTGCTCGGATTTGCGCAAGGATGTGTCGATGAGAATCAGATTGACCCGACGATGATGTGTGCCGAGATTTGGAGTCCTGTGTGTGGGTGTGACGCTGTCACCTATTCAAACGAATGTTTCGCACAATTTACTGGTGGTGTAGCAAGTTGGACTGAAGGGGCGTGTGCTGTGGATGCATGTGCTTCTTTGTCAGGAATTGATTTTGGAGAATGTGACATGGTTTTGGGAATAGGTAGAATAGATGGTTACTGCACTTATGTCAGTGGCTGTGGCTCCATTGTGGACGGTGTTGACTACGCTGTCGCTTTGTACGCGTCTGTTGAAGATTGTGTTTTCAGTTGCAATGAAGGATGTATCAGCCAGGAGTTTATTGATCTGGGTGCCTTGATTGATTGTATGCCTGATGTAAACCCTGTATGTGGATGTGACAACATGCCTTATCAGAACGTCTGTCATGCAATGTATGTTGGAGGGAATGTGAGTTGGATTGACGGGCCTTGCTTGATCATTGAGGAATTGGGATGCATCTATCAAGGAGCTTGCAACTTTAATCCAAATGCGTTTGCAGATGATGGCTCGTGTGTTTTCCCTCCCTTTGGTTGTGAATTCTCAAGCGATACTCCAGGTGGTGGATGTACCTACCCGTTTTCGATGAATTATAATCCAGAGGCCCTTTGGGATGATGGCACTTGCATGCTTGGATCAAATCCTTGCCCAGCAGACTTGAATGGCGATGGGGTCATTACTACGGGTGATCTCCTTGTGTTCTTAGCATCTTTCGGGACCACTTGCTAAGCATAGAATAACATTTAATAACGGTTGCTCTACAAACGATGGGGGGGACTGTACACGGAAGGCAGGCAGCTTCTCTACGTGAATCGCGGATTTAGTGTGCTCGCTTTTCGTGGAAGAATTGGCATGCCTCCAGAAATTACGGTGCTCGAACTGGCATAGGTTGTCGTTCAGCCTAGGTGCGTTAGATGCAGTCTATTTTAATTTCCGGCCAGTACTTGCCTCAAGTTGTAGTATTTTCGCGCCCTCAAACTATACGGAGTAAATAAAACGACTGATGAAAAGAATCAACGAGTATAAAAGACTATTTGAAATAGAAGGAGCTCTGGAACTTGCACCTCTTAAGAAGAAGTATCGTTTGCTCGTGAAAGAATGGCATCCGGACAAGTTTCCTGATGGTGGAGACAAGGCAGTCGAAGCAGAGGCGATGAGCCGTCAAGTCATTGATGGTTATCATTTCCTTGTAAGTATTGCTCCAGAAACAAAGGAGGCAAACTTGGAAGAGTTTACTGAGACGACAACCACGGCCATGATTGATGATCTTCAACATAAGGGCTTGCGTTTAGAGGTGACTTTTACAGATGGGAATACGTATGAATTCTTTGGCGTAAACAAACAGCTTTTCACGAAGCTTTTAAACTCGGACAAACAGCTGCGTTTTGCGAAAAGAAAGATTTTCAATACGTGTGTGTATCGCAAAGCAAAAAGCGGCACGAAAGAGGAGTAAGTCAACATCTATAATATTCTGGGATAGATGTTTAAATAACCACGTTCCTTTGACGATATTCACACCATGATTAAAGGTCCATTTAAAAATCCGTTCCTCGTCGCGGTTATACTTATTGCGGTGATTGCCATAGGATCCGTATTGGTCCCTAAGATGCAGGTGGATATTTTACCTGTGTTTCGGAAGTCTGCAATGCAAATCTTGACGCTGTACCCAGGGATGCCCACAGAAGTTGTCGAGAAGGACATTACCAGTAGGATGGAGCGGTGGACAGGGCAGTCAAACGGAATTCTTAAGCAGGAATCGAAATCGCTGATGGGTGTTAGTTTGGTCACGAATCACTACCGTGCAGATATCGATCCTGCAGAGGCAATGGCAAACACTTCTGCATACGCGATGAGCGATATGTACTACCAACCCCCTGGTACTCTGCCGCCGATGGTTCAGCCCTTTGACCCAACAGCTTCTACTCCTTTAATGCTGCTTACAGCCTCTTCAGACACGAAGTCTGGAAAGGAGCTTTATGATGTTGCTTATTACGCATTGCGACAAATGCTCTCAGGTGTCAAGGGCATCATTGCGCCAGCTGCTTACGGCGGGTCAAAACGACGCATTCATATTTACGTTGATCCGATTATGCTTGAGGCGTACAATTTGTCCTCCACAGTCGTCAATGATGCGATTAAACGCAATACAACGATGATTCCATCGGGTATTGCGGAAATAGGAGATATAAATTACAGCATTGACGCTCAGGGAATGATTAAGGACGTTGAAGATTTCAATGACATTGTTGTTGCGATGGTTGACGGCAAAGCGATTCAAGTAAAAGACATCGGTTTTGCCGCAGATGCTGCAGCCATTCAAACAAACATTGTTCGTGTGGATGGGAAAAACCAAGTGTATCTGCCTATTTTTAAAAGATCAGGTAGCAATACAATCGAAGCCGTTGAAGCCGTTCAGGCAGCATTGCCTCGACTTAAGGAACGTCTTCCCAAGGATGTAAATCTGAATGTTATTTTTGATCAAAGTTCTTACGTACGTCGTTCCATCTCTGGATTGATGTTCGCAGGATTGGGTGGGCTTATTCTTGTTGCATTTGTTCTTTTTGTCTTTTTAGGAAACATACGGTTTGCTTCAATCGCTGTATTTGTGATTCCATTAAGTGTTCTTTCGGCCCTGATCGCTTTGTACGGATTTGGTCAAGGACTTAACTCAATCACTTTAGGAGGGATCGCCCTTGCTCTGGGTCTGCTTGTAGATAATTCTATTGTCATGCTCGAGGATATTGACCGGCGAATTTCGTCTGGTTTAGATTCGATGACGGCTGCAAAAGAGGCCGCAAGTGCAATGGCTGCACCCGTTTTGGCATCGACGCTCGCCATCGTTGCGGTATTCGTTCCGATTTTGTTTTTTGAGGAAATTGCGCGCGACCTGTTTGGGCCTTTGGCACTTACTGTGACAGCTTGTATGTGTGCTTCTTATGTGTTCTCGATTGCTGTCGTTCCGCTCTCTGCAGGGCTTTTGATGAAAAACAGAGCGCCGAGTGCTTCCTCGAAGGACTCCATTTCCGGTTTTAATCGCGCCTTGGGTTCGCTTGAATTGACCTATGAGAAGTCGCTTAAAAAAATGATTAAGCGCCCCATGTTTGTCGGAGCAATCATGATCGCTTTGACAGCATTGATGGTCATAGGCTTAGGGGAAACAGGATATGAGTTGTTCCCGAAAGAAGATGTCGGACAACTGGAAATACAAGTGAGAATGCCGTCGGGAACGACATTGAGTGCTTCAGAGATGAACATCGCTAGTATGGAGGGAATCGTGAGAGAGGAGCTGGGAGAGGATTTGAATTTGGTCATATCTAACATCGGTGTTTTCTATGATTTGCCTGCCGCTTACACCCCCAACTCGGGTACTCAAGATGCATTTATAGGTGTGCAATTAAAAGACAACGCGACGACATCAACGGATGAATATGCGGCCAGACTTAGAAAAAGAATTACGCAGGCATATCCTGGAGTAGAGTTAAGTTTTTATACGGGTGGACTGATGACGGCAGCCCTGAATGAGGGCAAGCCAGCGCCAATAGATGTTCGGATTAAAGGAAACAAACTAGAAGTCCTCAGAGACATTGCAGAGCAAGTCAGAGACGAGATTCGAAAGGTAGATGGAATCGTTGACGCTCGTGTTTTACAAAGATTAGATCAGCCTACAAAAGAGGTCGATATTGACAGAGAAAGAGCCGCAAGGATGGGTGTTGATCCAGTAGATGCGATTAAAAACATGGTCGCAGCATTTAGCTCAACGGCAACTTTTGACAAATCGTTTTGGATTGATGAGGGAAATGGAAACCATTATTATGTCGGAGTAACTTACCCTGAGTATGAAATTGATGGGGAAGATGTT
>JAQCID010000150.1 GCA_027618855.1 Bacteroidota bacterium
GAACGAGTGCCGGATCTACAGTGAACGACTACAGGGATATCCCTTCGGATTTTTTCAATTGAATCCAGGAGTTCATGCATAGGGATATGAAAACCATTGATGTTTCCCACTTCGACCTCCCACGGCTCACGAACGTCAATAAGTTGATGTTCTCGTTTTTCTTCTCGCCATTTTGCGAGCGTTGTAACGTCTATGCTGTTCACTCTTTTAAGCTTTTGGATCTATTTCCTGACGCAATCCAGTGGACATTGATTCAGGCAAGAAATTGAAAAAGGTATCTCCCCTAAGACCCAATCTAAGCGTCTCTAAAGGAATGACATCCCATGGGTCTATGTTTCCAAGGTTAACATTCGCACCGAATTGCTGAATAAACCAAGCTTGTTGAGGTTTCTTGGGTGTTTCCCAAAGGATGTCCTCCAGATCAACCTTGGCTAGAATTTTACGGATAAGCGCTGTATGTGCAGTTCCATTTGGTCTGTATATTCCAACGTTGCCACTTTCGCGTGCTTCGGCGATTACTTTCCAGCTACCTGCTTCCAGTTCGTTGCGCATCATCTCGGTCCATTTGTTTGGGCTGATTAAAATCCCAGCTTCTTTAGACCCCACTTCACTTAAAACTTTATAGTTTGCTGACAACTTGCGGATCATCTCACATTTGTCTTCTCCCTGGATGACCATAGAGCCATCACTCACCTCAAGGCAGCCAATTCCCAAGCCATCAATAAATCTCAAATAGTCATCAACAGACTCTCTGATGTAAAACGCTTCGAATAACGTGCCTCCACAGTAAACATCTATTCCCGCATCCAAGTACAATTTTACCTTTTCTTTGAGGTTGGGCGTAATGAGAGATGTGCCGAAGCCAAGTTTGAGTAAGTCGGTCCTGTCGGCATTAAGTTCAATAAAATCTTCAGTTTGTCTGAGACTCAGCCCTTTGTCCATCACCATATTCAGTCCATATTCTCTAGGTTTCTCGGTTCTTTTAGGGAGATAGGATAATTTGGCATTCATGTATTCAGGGTTTAAAGCGGTTATATCTATCCGCAATCCTGTTGTCATTGAGCAAGTCAGGGAATGATTTAAAAATTCTACGAGCACTGTCGTAATGATTGATGAGGAGTGTTTCCAATAAGTCAAGGGCTTTTGCTTCTTCTCCACTAGAGAAGATGCTCACAAATTCTTGATATCTGAGATGTGTCGTTTCAGGAACTGTTTTGAGTCCCTCTTCTAACAACTCCAAAGCTGCTGCATGCGCATTGAGACGTTGCAGGTTGTCAACTCGACCTTCCCACCCCTCTATGTTTTTTGGCTCTCTTTCTAGGATCTCAACAAATTGAGATTCAGCTTCTTGAGGTTTCGCGAGCTTCATTAACGCGGTTGCAAGAAGCAAACGGTAATCTGAGTTTTCTGGAGCCAACAGGACAGCTTGTTCAAAACACGTCACAGCCAAAGCATCATCAGACTGAAGGTCACCTAGAACACCTAGTCCTATGTATGCGTCTGGATATTCCTCGTTTAAATCCAAGCACATTTTATAGTATTCCTCGGCTTCTAAATAGTTATCGAGTCTCTCATAACATTCTCCAATAGAGCAAAGCGTATGAGGTGTAGCGTCTTCGATTTCTAAAATCTCGTGATACGTTTCTAACGCATCAGAGAAATTGTCATTGTATCCGAACGCTTCCGCCTTTTGTTGATATGCTTGTACGTACTTGTCGTCAATTGCGATTGCAAAATCGTACGCATCAATCGCTTTTTTAATGGATCCTAATCTGTGGTAAGCGTTGCCTAAGTTGTACCAACCAATAGTGCTGTAGGGATTTTCGTCCAGAAATTGCTTGAAAAATTTAATGGCACTTTTAAGGTCATTAATCTTGTCATAACAAAAAGCCAGTTCAAACAATGCGGCCTCGTTAGAAGCGTCATGAGCAAGCGCTTCTTCAAGGACAGAAATGGCTTTTTTCCAGTCACCTAAATTTTCATATTCAAGCGCAATGTCAAGTCTTATTTCTGATTTTAATTCTGTATCAGAATTTTTGAATGCATTTTTGAAATGGTCAATTGCTTTTATATGCTCTTCCATTTTGCTGTAAATAGAAGCGAGGGTTAAATGAATTTCTTCATTTTGAGGGTCAAAAGCAAGTAGATTTTGCAATCGGGGAATCGCTTTAATATGCTTTCCTTGACCGGCGAGTATTTGTGCTTCTTTCAATTGAAGATTGATACTTTCGGGAAATAAATTACTCGCATAATGAAGTACCCTCTGTGCATTCTCGATTTCGCCAAAGCTCAGATAGTGCCCAATCAACATTTCGAACTCCTCCACATCGAAATAACGGTTTTCACCCTTATCTACCATGAGCTCGTATCGCTTGACTAAATCATCTATTTCGCTTTCGCTGTGCATGTGATTTTCTTCTTCAACCATCCTTACCAAAACTAACATACAAATGTCTTAAAATTAGCTTTAAAACAAGAGGGTTTTTAACAACAATAGGGGAAAACTAATTTATTGCGCGTAAAAGTGGATGTTCAGACATGGAATGTGCGCCTTTACTTTGTGTTTATGCTTATTAAATCTATTTCGGGTATTCGAGGAACAATTGGTGGGATTGTAGGGGAATGTCTTACGCCACCAGATATCGTTCGTTTTGCAACAGGCTATGGTGCTTGGATTCTTTCTAAGATTGAGAGGCGGAATTCCAACACACCAACAGTTGTATTGGGCAGAGATGCCAGGATGTCTGGTCAAATGGTCAGTAATTTAATTTCTTCAACTTTGAATGCATTGGGAATTAATGTGGTTGATCTCGGTCTGAGTACGACTCCAACAGTAGAATTGGCTGTTCCTGAACTAGGCGCGAACGGTGGGATTATTGTTACAGCATCTCACAATCCGAAAGAGTGGAACGCTTTAAAACTTCTAGATGATCGTGGAGAGTTTCTTTCGGCTTCTGAAGGAGAAAGGGTCCTGGAATTGTCGGATTCACAAATCCAATACGCAGAAGTGGATGATTTGGGAACGACCTCGCACGATGATTCGTGGTTGAAATGGCATGTTCAACATGTGTTGGACCTCGATTTGGTCAATGCAAGTTCTGTGAGAGGCGCGGGTTTAAAAGTCGCAGTTGATGCTGTGAATTCATCGGGCGGAATTGCGATTCCTATGTTGTTAGAAAGCCTTGGGGTGGAAGTTGTCAAAGTTCATTGTGAGCCTACAGGAAATTTTGCGCACAACCCCGAACCCTTGCCAAAACATCTGACGGACCTCATGAAAGTCGTTGTAGATCACAAATGTGATCTGGGGATTAGTGTTGACCCTGACGTAGACCGGCTTTGTTTCGTGAACGAAGATGGAACGTTTTTCGGAGAAGAATACACCCTTGTCGCTGTGGCGGATTACGTGTTGTCAAAGACGCCCGGAAATACGGTAAGCAATTTGAGTTCGACAAGGGCGTTGAGCGTCATTACCGAACGTCATGGCGGGTTGTATACAGCCTCTGCAGTAGGTGAAGTCAATGTCGTAGAAGCGATTCGCAATACACAAGCAATCATTGGAGGTGAGGGGAACGGAGGGATCATTTATCCTACTTCTCACTCCGGCAGAGATGCCTTGGTAGGCGTAGGTTTGTTTTTAACCCACCTTATTGAGACTGGATTAAAGTGCAGTGAATTAAGAAATACATATCCCAGCTTTGTGATCCAAAAAGACAAATTATCTCTCCCTGAATCTGGCGTAGAGGAGGCATTGGAAACATTGGTTTTGAATCATCCAGAGGCCAAAGTGAATACCATTGATGGCGTCAAGTTTGACCTGGAAGAGGGGTGGGTTCATCTCAGGAGAAGCAACACGGAGCCGATCATTCGTGTATACGCAGAATCGGATACAAGTGAAGCTTCAAAAAACCTTGCAAATAGGTTTAAAACTGAGTTACAAGAGCTTCTTACGCGATTTGCGTAATTACTGAGCTTAAATCTTACATTTGCAATCCGAATTAAAGTTAACGAAGTGAAATCTATTTATCTCGATAATGCTGCGACGACACAGCTAGCACCCGAAGTTGCCGATGCAATGATTCCTGTTCTAAGGGATGTG
>JAQCID010000151.1 GCA_027618855.1 Bacteroidota bacterium
TGTAAAGAGAGCAGCAACGACGCTTGTGTCATTCACAGCTCTAAATGTCATGATTGCGATGAACAGAACTCCCGCCATGCCTAAATGAACGTTCTTTCTGATTTTCTCGGCTTTTTCTTCCTCCATTTTTTGGGTGCCGATGAGGTCAACACAAGTTGAGGTAGTGAGTGCCGTTAACGCCGAGTCTGCAGAACTGAACGCCGAGGCAAGAAGTCCGATGAGGAAAACGCCGCCTGCCATCGGTCCCAATGACCCACCCAGAGCGAGGGTAGGGAAAAGCCTGTCCGTCGCTTCGGAAATGAAAATCCATTCCACACCTACATGCACATATAATAGCGCGCCAAGTGACAGAAATAAGATGTTTGCAGCAAAGAGAACCACAGCGAAACTGGCCATGTTTAATCTTGCGCTCTTGAGATCTTTGCAGGCGAGATTTTTCTGCATCATGTCCTGATCGAGTCCCGTCATTGCAATACACACGAAGGCGCCAGCCAGAAAGTGTTTTACAAAATGATTGCCTGCTTTCCAGTCATCAAAGACGAAGATCTTTGTCATCCCACTGGATTTCACGAGCTCGGGGATGGCTGTCAAAGATGCGCCATGGGCATTTGAAATCGCCAGTACAGTAAGGATGACGGCAGTGAGCATGCATGCCGTTTGGACTGTGTCTGTCCAAATCACAGTGGCCATTCCTCCCTGCCTTGTGTAGGTGTAAATAATGGCAAGGACTACCGCGACAATTGCTGCAAAGGCCCAGCCAGGAACGCCCCCTGTGCTGCTTGAAAACAGAGGTTCAAGGATGGCAAGTTCCACGACGATTGCCACAAGAAAAAGTCTGAAAGATGCCCCGATGACTCTGCTTAGAATAAAGAACGATGCGCCCGTTTTATATGCGCCATTGCCGAATCTTTGGTCCAAGTAAGTATAAATGCTTGTAAGCCCCAACCGATAGTAAAGTGGCAGAAGCACAACGATAATAAAGAGGTAGCCCACCATGTATCCAAGGACCATTTGAATGTAGGTGAAACTTTGGGTATTCACCCAGCCAGGGATGGAAATAAAGGTGACGCCACTCAGTGATGCGCCTACCATTCCGAAGGCCACAACATACCAAGGCGCCTTTCTTCCAGCCAAGAAAAAGTCAGAAGCATTTTTGTCACGGCCGGTGATGTGGCCGATGAAAAACAACACCCCAACGTAGAGACATGAAATGAGAATAAATGTAGTTGTTGACATGGTCCCAAATTTACATGTTCGAACACCGGCGTTGGCGTTTTATCTTTACACCGTGCAACAACTCCCTTCACGGCTCATTGAAGCCGCCGTTGATCAGATTTCTACTCTGCCTGGTATAGGTCGTAGAACCGCATTGCGGCTGGCCTTGAGTCTGCTTAGTCGTGACAATGAAAGGGTGCGGTCATTGGCGGATGCCATCGTCGCTATGAGTGAAGGAGTGAAGCCTTGTGACGTTTGTTACAACTTAACGGAACAGGTTACGTGTTCGATTTGCGCTGCGCCGACCAGAAATAAGGATCTGATTTGTGTTGTTGAAGACATTAGAGATTTACTTGCAATAGAAAACGTAGGCACCTTTCGCGGTGTGTATCATGTTTTGGGCGGAATAATTAGTCCCATGGATGGTGTAGGTCCATCGGATTTAAACATTGAGCCATTGATTCGGAGACTTGCCGAAAAAAACACGGTTGCCGGGGTTGATATTTCAGAGGGTCCTATTCCTGAAAGCGCCACAGAAATTATTTTTGCCTTGCCAGCAACAATGGAGGGGGATACGACTTCGTTCTATTTGTACAAAAAAATGGTGTCATTCGAACTCAAGATCACTACGCTCGCTCGTGGTGTAGCTGTGGGGGAGGCTTTACAGCACGCTGACGAAGCGACCCTTGCGCGTTCCATGGATAACAGGACTTTATATGAGTGCTAGAAGATGAAGTTGTCTGTCATTATAGTCAGTTATAACGTTGAGCATTTCCTTGCGCAATGCCTTGTTTCTGTGGAAAGAGCGATGGCGAATTTTTCAGACCAAACTCCTTCGGCCGCTTCTCAAATTGATGTTTTTGTAGTCGACAACATTTCGGTGGACGGCACATGTGAAATGGTGAAGGAGAGATTTCCATGGGTGAGTTTGATTGAGAATTCCGAAAATGTCGGGTTTTCTAAAGCAAACAATCAAGCGATTCATATTTCAAATGCTGAATACGTTCTCCTTTTAAATCCAGACACCGTCATACAAGAAGATACATTTACAAAATGCATCTCTTTTGCCGATGAAAACCCCAAACTGGGGGGAATGGGCGTGCCTATGTTTGATGGTTCAGGAACCTATCTTCCCGAGAGCAAAAGGGGGATTCCTACCCCTTGGGCATCTCTGTGCAGGATTTCAGGTCTGTTTCGTTTGGCACCGAAAAGCAAGAACCTGAACAACTACTATGCAGGACATTTAAGTGCAGATGAGAATCACAAAATTGACGTACTAAGTGGTGCGTTTATGTGGATGCGTAAATCGGCTCTGGATGAAGTAGGTGTCCTGGATGAAGACTTTTTCATGTACGGGGAAGATATCGATCTCAGCTGGAGAATTGTTAAAGGAGGGTGGGAGAATCATTATTTTACAGGCACCAGAATCATTCATTACAAGGGGGAGAGTACAAAAAAGGGGTCTCTCAATTATGTGTCGATTTTTTACAAAGCGATGTTGATTTTTGCGGCCAAACATTTTGAAGGTTCTCAAGCCAGATCCTTTAATTTTTTAATTCGCCTCGCCATTTATTTCCGCGCATTAATTTCTGTTTTACGTAGAATTGTCACGCGCATGACTTGGCCACTTTTGGAAGGTGTATTTCTTCAAATCGGGCTGTTCCTACTCCTCAATTTTTACGCAAATTATTCGGGAATTCAATATGATCCATATGCCACAAATGTTGCGATGGTGATCTATTCATCGGTGTGGGTGTTTTTTCTTTGGGTTTGTGGAGGGTATGACAAACCATGGATTCCGAGAAGGGTGATGAAGGGCATCGCTGCCGGTTCAATCGTTCTGGTCGCTTGTTATGGATTGCTTCCTGAAGAGTATCGTTTCTCGCGTGCCATTTTGCTTTTGGGTGCGATTTGGTTTTCAGCAGTCGTGATTTTCGGACGCATCACTTTGGGAGGTTGGCGTTTGGGGGCGAAGCCCAAATCAAGACTTCTCGTAGCTGGAGATGAGGAGTCGCGTTCAATGAAGCAGCTTTTGGAGTCGATCGAACTTAGAGAAGGCATTTCAGAAGCAACACATGTGATCCATCCAAATGAAATCAGTACGATTGTAGATGTCGTCAGAGTGCATTCCATCGGAGAGATCGTGTTTAGTGGTAGAGATGTCAGGTCTGAGGACATTATAACGGTGCTCGCTTCTCTTGTAGACAAGGCTGTCGTGTGTAGAATTGCCTGGACGGATGACGGTTATGTAATGGGCTCAGGTGGACCAGGTCCGGACCCAGTGACCGAGTTAGACCGAGCAATATATGGTCCGTCAGCCCGCCGTTCAAAACGTATTTTCGATCTGTTTTCTTCATTCATTCTGCTGCTTGCTTTCCCTTTGCTTTTTGTTTTCAAGCGGTCTGACTGGATTGCGTATTCATTTTGGGTATTCCTTGGTAAATCGACATGGGTAGGACTAGATGGTGCCCACAAACAGTCTCGCCCCTCTATTATATATGCAGTTGAAAACGATGACGATAGAGTCAGAGAACGTCTGAACCTCGCTTATGCGAGAAAATACAATTGGTTTGAAGACCTTAAGCTTGTCCTGAACGCATTACTTTTACAATCTGTAAACTGATTACATGGCAATTATAGATATCCTCCTCCCTAAAATGGGTGAAAGTGTGGCTGAAGCTACTATTATTAACCTTTTGGTCGAAGCAGGCTCAAGCGTTGAGGCAGACGAAGCGGTCGTAGAAATTGCGACAGATAAGGTTGACAGCGAAATTCCAGCTCCTGAAGATGGCGTATTGTTGGAATGGCTCGTCTCAAAAGACGATGTCGTTCAAGTAGGCGACCCCATTGCGCGTTTCGAAATCGGAGGCG
>JAQCID010000152.1 GCA_027618855.1 Bacteroidota bacterium
AGTTTAGAAGGATGTGCGGGTTCTTCAAATGTTCTTTCTGTCGTCGAAGTGATCGGCGATCAGCCAACAATTGAGATCTCTGGAAGCCTTAATCTTTGTGATGGAGGTGCCATTGAGATGTCTGCAAGTGATGCAGAGTCTTGGGTTTGGTCTACAGGAGAAGAAACTCAGTCAATCTCCGTAACATCTGAAGGAACATATTCAGTGTCAGTCGTAGACATCTGTTCTAACACATCTGTTTCAGAAGTATACAATGTTTCCCTATTTGATTCTCCAGTAGGGCCTCCAACGCTTACTGCATCCGCTTCAGAATTAGAATTTCCAGCTTCAGTTACCCTTGAGGCAACTGGCGGTGAGAACATCATGTGGTTCGATGCTGAGGTAGAAGGCAATTTGCTTCATGAAGGTGAAGTTTATGAAACGAATGTTCTGGAAACCTCCACAACATTTTGGGCATCGGCATCTTATATTAATACTGGAGAAAGTGCTGTAGGAGGGGAGTTAACGAATCAGCTGACTGGACAATATCATTCTAACAGCAATCGCTGGTTAGAATTTGACGCTTATGAAAATCTTCTTCTTAGTCGTGTGACTGTTTTTGCAAACGGTTCTTACGACCGCACATTTGAACTCATTGATGGATCGAATACTGTGCTTGCTTCCACAACTGTTTTCGTTGAAGATGGTGAATTTGAAGTAACGCTTAATTTCGAAGTTCCGGCAGGAAATGGTTACGGATTAAGATCATCAAGTGATGACCCTCAGTTTTGGCGTGAAGGAACCGATTCAGATCTTTCTTATCCCTACAGTCTAGGTGATTTGGCTTCAATCACAAATTCAACTGCTGGGCCAGAATTTAGCTACTACTATTTCTTTTACAACTGGCAAGTTGAACCACTCCCCATCGCTTGTGAATCTGACCGGGTCTCTCTGACAATTTCAGTTACGGGTGTAGAGGAGCTGCTTTCAGCCGACACCTTTTTCCCTTTAGTGAGCCCAAACCCTGTATTGCCAACTGGCTCAGTGTCGATATCTAATTTCCCGTCTTTCCCTTGTGAGGTGGTGATGACTGATACGCAGGGTAGAATCATTTACACAGGAGATTCAAAAGAAATCAACCTAATGAATGTAGAGGCTGGCACATATGTACTGTCAGTTATCCGTAAATCAAATCATTTAATTCTAGGAACTTCTCGTTTAATCGTACAATAATTCTCTCCACTTGGTAAAGAACCTTGTCGCTTTATTAACACGTTTTATTCCTCGCACTCTTCTTCAAAGAGTCGCTCATTTGGGTTTGCAATCAATAAGTTGGTTGTATTCAGGATCTAGTCTAGAAGATCCAATAGATGGTAGGCTCTATCGCAAGATGCTTCCTTATGGACGTGTTCGTCCCAGACCAAATGCGCTCGCGCCTCACAGTCTGTCACTGGAGCGGCATCGTGCATTGTGGATCTATTTTAAAGAGTTTTCTAATTTTTTCGAGAAGCCTGCTCGGATGTTACATATGGCTCCCGAATATTGCTTTATTAAGCGCTTCCGTGCACTTTCTAACCTAGATTACGTGACGGGTGATCTTGACTCACCTTGGGCTGACCATCATTTTGATGTTCATCGTATACCATTCGAGGACGCATCTTTCGACTTTGTGATGGCCAATCACCTCATGGAGCATGTTGACAACGACAGAACCGTATTAAATGAGTTCTATAGAGTCCTTAAGCCTGGTGGATGGGGAATCTTACAAGTTCCTATAGATTGGGCAAATCCAAACACAGAAGAAGATCGTTCAATCACGGACCCCTCTGAATTAGAACGTCTTTACTGGCAACGAGATCACCTTCGACTTTATGGTTATGAAGATTACCCATCTAGACTTAAGCAAGCGGGGTTTTCTGTTGAAATCGTCGATATGCAAGCGCTTTTAGGACTCGACCGTTACAAACGTTATGCTTTGGGAGGTGAGAGGTGGGTTTTTGTAGTCCGTAAATAACAGGTACAAGAAAGCACTATACTTCCTTAATCTGTACTTCGTCAAGATCCTCAATGCTTTTTGTAAATGCAGCTGAATCTCTTAGCCTTACTGTCGCTTCTAAAGTGCATGTGATTTGAAAATCAGTTTTTTCAGGACTTATGCCCGCTCTTTTAAGGAGATTCATGACATCACCCATCCGCGCATAAGGATACTGAATGACATATGTTTTAATTCTCGTCTTTTCTATCACCGTGCCTTCCTCAATCGCACATGCAGCTGCGGTTCTGTAGGCATCAATCAATCCGCCTACACCAAGTTTTGTTCCGCCGAAATATCGAACGACTACAACGAGCACGTTTGTGAGGCAATTTGATTTGAGTACGCCTAGAATAGGAGGCCCGGCGGTGTTTGAGGGTTCGCCATCGTCGTTTGTTCTATATCTAGATGCATCGTGACCCAAGCGCCAAGCGTAGCAATGATGACGGGCAGTATGATGCGCTAGTTTGATCACTTCAAGACAGTTTTTAATGTCCTCTTCAGAAGTTACTGGAAAAGCATAGCTGAAATGTTTAGAGCCTTTCACTTTGTAAAGCCCTTCAGATCGTTGTGCAAGTGTTAAATAAGTGTCATCATCTTGAGGCATGACAGCAATTTATCCTTCGAAACAAATAGAGAAAATGTATGAACGTGTACGCAATCCCTCCAGTGGATTTGCATAGTCGCTGTTATCTGGAATGAGTACATTAATCAACCCCATTTCTGTTTTAAGCTCGATCGCAAATTTAAAGTAAGGAAGAAAGATGTCGATGCCGCCACCCATATCTAAGGATATGTTTGGTGCTTGAATTCTCAGAATATCGTCATCCTGTAACTGTTGATTCACTTCTTCTTGAGATTGCATATCTCGGCTGTATTTCACACCGATTAAGGCATAAGCTGCAAAATTTGCAATTCGATCTGTTCGTATTTTAAGAAGGATGGGAACATCCAGGTTTACGGACTCTGTTCGACGTAATATTTGATTGATTCCTCCAGAATTTTGTGAAAATGAGTATGCCAACCCTCTGTCTTGAAAGCTAAGCCCTGGTGTGAAACGTAGTCTCAGATGTCTGTTAATTGTGAACGATGCAAGCAAAGCAAGGTTAAAACCACCCTGAGGGGAGTTTTCTATCCCATAAAGTCCCGTGCTAAATGCGGTATCCTGCTTAAGGTCAAATCTAAAGTCTGATTTGTTGCCAGACAGGATGAAGCCAAAGTGATAACGTTTATTGTCGAACGAAGCGAGATTCTTTCGCCCATTCTGAGCCAATGACGGCAAAGCCATTAACCCCAACACGATCCATATGACTAATTTCTGTCTCATTTTTTCACTTCCATTTTCTTTAACGAGGGTTTGAAGATATTTGTTGCATTCCCCAAACTTTTGTCCAAAGTAAGCTAGCGATAAACGATATGAAAATCCCCACAACCAAGTAAACCATAAGCGTTAGTGAAATCTGCGCTTTTGGAGAATAAAATATCTCTGCAGCTTCATGCTGAGACGTCACCCAATCTGACAGTGTTACATCATTTCCAAGATTGTTTTTATTTGTTTCTTCTTGGAAATCAGCTTCTGATTCGAAGTGCGTGGAGATTGAAACTTTCAGCGTCTCTAATCTAGCGTGTGTCGCTTTTTGAACGATTACATGATGCCAAACACCTACTGACAAAGTGGCTCCCAGGGCATATATGATCACACTTTTTGCGATGTGCTTAAATCCCACAAGAAACCCGGGTGTATTCTCCATAGACCGAATGCCATTTGCAGTTGCGAGAATAGCAAGTGTCACAAGCGCAGTACCATGATAAAGAAATCCGTATTTAAAGGAGTTTTCAAATGTAACATTCCCCAGCAGAAGATATTTCATGATGATCCATCCCAGCAATGTTAAAAATATAATAAGTAAGTTGTTCCTCACTTTTAATCCTATCCGTTCATTGAGTTGAGAAACTCTTCATTTGTCTTGGACGATTCAATACGTCCTTTCACAAATTCCATGGCTTCTACTGGATTCATATCCGCTAGCT
>JAQCID010000153.1 GCA_027618855.1 Bacteroidota bacterium
CTACTTTTGGCATAACCGCGACTCAATTGATTTTCAGTGGGAGCTATATCGTCGGGATACAAGCCGCCAAAGTCTATGAAGAAGCCCGCAGAGTGACAACTTCAAAAACCATTGTCGAGGTGACACAATCGGTTTCTTCAGCTTACTATACCGCTCTTGCAGCTCTTGAAAATGAGACCAATTTAAGAAAGGCGTCAGTGTTAATGAAAGAAACTGCAAAAGAGACCCATGCGTTAGCTGAGGCGGGTTTTCTAGAGCAGCTAGATGTTGACATGGCCGATTTGGCCTCCAGGACTCTTGACAATCAACTGGAAAACGCAACGCTACAGAAACAACTCACGTCCAGCCTTTTGTTATATCAAATCGGACTTCCTGTGGATACAGACATCAGCCTCTCGGACAACATGACTTCGTTAATAGAGCAGAGCTCTTTAACTCCCTCAATCATCACTGATCTGGACGTGTCTCAGATTCCCGCAGTCTTGGAGCAACAATATTTCTATGAGCTTGCGGAGTGGAATGTAAAAGAAACAAAAGCGAGATCTCTGCCCCAGATATCAGGGTTTTATACGAATTCTCAAAATGCCCAAAGAGACGTTTTTAATATTTTTGATTCATCAGGAAAGTGGTATCCTACTCAGTTGTGGGGCGTTCAGGTTTCAATGCCTGTATTTGGAAGTTTTGAAGGAAAACACATTAGAGATGTTGCATCTATTCAGGCCCTCAAAGCCCAAACCGCATTAGACGCCATTACAGAAGCAGCTTCGTTGGAGCAGTATGCTGCGAATGCGGAATTTGTTCGAGCGACCTCCTCAATTTCAGAAGCTGAACAGAATATACTTCTCGCAACCCGCATCTTCGAGCGCGTTTCTATCGAGCACAAAGAGGGGTTAAAAAGCAGTTTTGACCTCACTCAAGCACAGAATCAACTTCTCTCAAGTGAAGGGACCCTCGTGGGAGTGAGGCTACAATTTCTTTATGCTCATGCCCGCCTCATTGCCGCAACGACAACAACACAAAAATGACATTTTCTAAATACATCTTTCTGTCAGTTATCCTGACAGCCTGTGCGGGAACGGCAGAAGACCCGACCCAAGACGCAACGCAGGCGCCAGACTTAAAGACGAGTTCACTTGCGAAAGTTGGCGTGATCACTTTGGTGGAAGCACCATTTAACCATTCATTTCCAGTTCAAGGCAATGTTGAGACTGACAGGAATGCAAATGTGATCCCGGAATTTCAAGGCGCAGTTGAAAAGATATTCTTAAAGGAGGGGGCGCATGTAAAGGGAGGGGACGCAATCCTTAAAATAAATGATTCGGTGCTGAAAGCAAATAGAGAAGAATTATTAAATCAACTAAATTTTGCCAATGATTTACTCGAGCGGCAAGAACGTATTTGGTCTCAGAATATCGGAAAAGAAGTGGATTATTTACAAGCTAAATCGGCGGTTGAATCGATTGAAAAATCCCTTTTAACACTCGATGCAACGATAGAAAAATCGATCATACGCGCACCCTTCAGTGGGATCGTGGATCGAATTTTTGTCAAGAGAGGGGAGTTGGCATCTCCTGCTATGCCTTGCGTAAGGGTGATCGATCTGAGCGAGCTGTATGTACGTGCTATGGTGAGTGACAATTACGTGGGTTCTCTGAAAAAGGGAGGTCGAGTCGTTGTAGAGATTGCGGGACAAGAACCCATTGAGTCTACCACTCGCCGGATTGGCGCATATATCAACCCAGCAAACCGCTCGGTGGACATTACTGTGGATTTACCCAAATCAGAGAGTTTTATCCCAAATATGGTAGCGACACTGTGGATCACAGATTTGGATTTGGCGTCAGCAATTTCCCTTCCCTCGGCACTTGTTACACAAGACTCAAAGGGAAGAGACTTCGTGTTTGTTTACTCAAACGGAACGGCATCAAAACGCATCCTTGAAACGGGCATTACCTCAGAGGGAAGAATCCTTATTAAAGACGGACTTGTTGCGGGAGAAATGGTTATTAATAGGGGAGGAGATCGCCTTATGGATGGAGATCAAGTTTCTCTAATTGCCAAATAAGATGAGTAAAACACTTAGAGAGTTTTGGTTAACCACCCTTAGTATAAACAACAGAACAACCGTTTTTGTTCTTATCGCCCTGATCACTGTCAGTGGGATTTATAGTTATATCACTGTACCCAAGGATAGCTTTCCAGAGATTGTAATCCCAGAAATATTCGTTGTGACGGCCTATCCAGGGAACAGTCCGGCAAACATGGAGAAGCTTATCACAAGGCCGCTAGAAAAAGAAATAAATGCGATTTCTGGCGTGGATGAGATCACCTCTTCGAGCAGTCAAGGTTTCAGCACCATCGACGTTAAGTTCAACTTTGACATGACGCCATCTGAGGCTCTTCAAAAAGTAAAGGATGCGGTTGACAAGGTAAAATCAGACTCAGAATTCCCAAAGGACTTGCCAGCAGAACCAAGCGTAACGGAGCTTAATTTCTCCGAAATGATGCCCGTGATGAACGTGAATCTATCGGGAGATTACTCGCTTCTAACCCTTAAGAAATATGCTGAATATCTTGAGGATGAAATTGAGGATTTACAACAAATTTCAAAAGTAGACATTCGTGGCGCCTCAGATTTTGAGGTCGAAATAGAAGTAAACTATCTGAGAGCCGAAGCAATGCTTGTCAGCTTCAATGACATTGCCGGAGCTTTGTCAGCAGAAAACTTAACGATTGCAGGAGGAGACCTCCTTGTGGATGGCGTTTTAAGAAACATCCAGGTGAGGGGAGACTTCAACACCATGGAGGATATTGAGTCAGTCATTGTCAAAGCTGAAAACGACAGCCCGGTCTATGTTCGAGACATCGCTACAGTCAAGTTTGTGGAGAAAGCCAAAGAAAGCTATGCCCGTGAATACACGAAGCCCGTTGTTACGCTAGATATCGTTAAACGCGCAGGGGAAAACCTTCTTCAGGCTTCGGATGAAATAAATGAGATTATAGCAAAGGCAAAACGAGACGTACTCCCGAGAGATATATTGGTTACAATTACGGCAGACCAAAGCGATGCAACGAGAACTCAAGTAGATGAACTTCAAAATTCGATCATCTTCGGGATCCTTTTGGTCGTCGGAGTGTTGTTGTTCTTTCTGGGCCTCAGGAATGCGCTTTTTGTGGGAGTGGCAATCCCCCTGTCGATGTTTATGAGCTTTATGATTCTGGGAGCCATAGGGATCACATTCAATACGATGGTTCTTTTCGCGTTGGTTTTGGCATTGGGGATGTTGGTTGACAATGGGATTGTCGTCGTGGAGAACGTGTATCGTTTCATGGATGAAGGTTTCTCACCCTTTGAGGCCGCCAAATACGGAGTAGGAGAGGTTGCATGGCCCATCATCGCCTCGACGGGCACAACCCTGGCCGCTTTTACACCTCTTGCTTTTTGGCCCGGAATCATTGGTGAATTCATGAAATATTTACCCATTACACTTATCATTGTTCTGGGGTCGTCGTTGTTTGTAGCTCTGGTCATAAATCCAGTTTTAACCGCGCTTTATATGAAAGTGGGTGAGCAGAAACACGATGTTCGTCGAACATGGAAAACAATGACTATTCTCGGCGGAATAGCTGCGGTCATGTACCTGGTGGGCGCCGTCGCATTCGGTAATATTTTGGTTATTTTGGTTTTATTGACGGGGTTGAACACCTATGTTTTTTCTCCAAGCACAAAGGTGTTTCAAACCAAATTTCTTCCATGGTTGGAGCGGCGATATGAAGCCATCTTGTCGTTTGTCTTAAGTGGAAGACGCCCTTCGTTTTTCTTTTTTGGCACCTTCGGACTGATGATTTTGTCGTTTGTTCTCATGGGAATCTTCCCTCCGAAGGTTGAGTTCTTCCCAGTCAATCAACCCCAATATCTCAATATTTTTATTTCTAAACCCATTGGTACGGATCTGGAAATCACCAATGAGGTCACCAAGGATATTGAGAAAAGAGTTCTTGCTGTCATTGAAAGCGACCAGTTTAAAAA
>JAQCID010000154.1 GCA_027618855.1 Bacteroidota bacterium
CAGACCAAGGTGTGACGAATATCGTTCGAGGAGCAGATCTGATGAATTCTACCCCCAGGCACTTGCTGCTGCAAGAAGCATTAAATCTCCCCCCTCATTTATATGCTCATATTCCTTTGGCATATAACATTCTGGAAGATAAATTAAGCAAGTTTACGAAAGCTTCTCCGATTCAAATTCAGCACGCACCGAGTCAAATTTATGATGCGCTTAAATTCTTAGGGCAGTCTGAGGTAGGTATTGATTCACCTGAAAACATGCTGTTTCAAGCGATTAATCAATGGGATATATCAAAAGTGCCTAGATCTTCAAGTACACATTGGCCCTAGTCAATCGTTGCCTCAAGATCGTTTACTTAATAATGATACTTGTTGTTCTCAGGTTTTTTTAATATCTGCTTCGCGGCCTCTAAAGAGCGCGGATGATAAGAAGTCACCTGATTCTCAAGATATTTTTTGTCGAGGTGAGTGTATATCTCTGTCGTCGTAATTTGAGCGTGCCCAAGCATTTCCTGCACAGCCCTCAGATCGGCACCAGCTTCAATAAGATGTGTTGCAAAACTGTGGCGGAATGTGTGTGGACTAACGTTTTTACGGATGCCTGCAGCAATTACGCTACGCTTAAGCATGGTAAACGCCATTTGACGCGTCATTTTTCTTCCCTGCCTGCCTAGAAACATGGTGTCCTCATGACCTGACAAAGGGATGATTCCAGAACGATAATGTGACAGGTAATCATCAATAGAATCACAGGCTTGTCGACCTATTGGAATCATTCTTTCTTTGTTCCCTTTTCCAACAACCTTGACAACACCGTCGATTAAATCTACCCGTGACATTTGTAGACTGGTGAGCTCACTCACACGTAGTCCACAACTGTAAAGTACTTCGAGCATTGCTTTGTTTCGTACTCCCTCTCTGCGACTCATGTCCACGGAAGCGATGATGCGGTCAATCTCGTTAACAGTAAGTACATCAGGAAGTTTTCTCTGCGGTCGTGGCCCCTCGATGAGTTCGATGGGATTCGTTTCGATCACTCCTTCAATACGTAAAAACTTACAGAAACTTCTCACACCACTCAATTTGCGTGCCTGACTATTCCTTGCGATTCCATTGTCGTAGAGATTTGCTAGAAAATGTTCGACATTAGACAAGTTGATCTTCGCTGGATTGGTAACTCCGTCCTCCTTTTCAATAATTTTCGCAAATTGTTTGATGTCTCGTATGTATGCAAGGATAGAATTCTCACTCAGTCCTCTTTCTAAAGCCAAGTAATCTCCATATCCCTTAATTGCGGACTTCCAGTCTGTGTGAATTGTAGCCATTATTGAATCCAATCTTGTTGTGAAATAATCAATGCTTCTCCAACCGTAATTCGTTCGCCTAAATAATAGGCAGTTACAAATGGCTCTGGAAAATCGTGAACTTTGTTTATTTTTTCTCGCTCATTACGAGCTGAATGATACTCCTGATACGACCCTGTCGTGTACTTGATCCATCCTTCGTGCATTTCAGTGTCTGACCGACCGTTGAATTTGTACTTAGATGTTACCCAAGATTCAGTTACGTCATTATGTCCAGCCATCAGCTGTACTCGATATGAAACCCCTTTGTCAGGAGTTAAAGCGTCATTGGTACTTGTATTGTTCACTTTTTGAGAGGTGGTGTTTTTATCGACTTGGTCCAAATCCAACATCACGTCACAATTCTCTGAATCAGCAATGTAGTACGCAATATCTTGTGAAAATCCTGAGTTTCCAAATGCGTAATCTATCTTTCCTTTTATATTTAGAGTTGCATTGTGCGCGCAGCCCAATACTTTGTAGGTCACAGTGATGGGTAATGGGGATTTTGCATCAAACCATATGAAATTTAAAACCCCATTCTCCATTTGAGATAGGGAAAGCTCAGAGTCAATAATTTCAACAATACAATTGTTTGGAGTTTCTTCGGTTATTTTAAGGAATCCATCAAAACCTTCTCCATCAATCACCAGGTCAATTCGCGTAACGCCCTCACCTTCATCCGTCAGATGTCTCAGGCACGACACCCCAGAGTTTTGGTCCGCAGTTTGTTCCAAGTCACCTCTTGCAGATAATTCGTGAATTGTTGTTTTATCAAGATCGGCATCGATGCGTAGGCCATTTTTAATATAGGATAGGGTAGGGGAAATTTCACCTTGCTCAAAATCTACATTGGAGGTAAGCACAAGTTCAATATTAATTTCCTCCTCCTCCAGGTTGTCCCACAGCAAAGACACTGAATTCGTGTGATGTGTAACCTTGCTGTTTTGACTATTCACTACTTGGGCGTTCAGCCCTTGTGGGATCTTAAATTCTAACTGTACAATTCCGTTGATCTCTTCTGATTGTATTCTCACGGAATATGGAGACGCTACACCGTGGTAAATTGTTTTTGTAGAACTGACCTCATGGACAAATCCAGGGTCTGTTGTCAGCCCACAGATAAGTGTCAGGCAGATTGAAATTAATATTGTGCTAATTTTAAAGAACATAGATATTTATTCACGTCTAAAGTCGTGGTTATATAATGTATATCAAGAGGTTGTCAAGGCTATTTATGAACACAAGAACAGAGAGAATTGTATAAAAACAATGTTTTTTCTTGCAAAGAAAATCCCGCACTGACGTTTCAATGCGGGACCAACTTAACCAAATTATCACTTGATGTTTAGCACAATGCTAAACTCACTTAAATTCTAAACGAAGATATGGTAAGTCGGTTGAACTTTAGATTTTGTTTTATTTTTTTGTCATTTTTTTATTTTTATTTAAATTAGTGCGTCAAAAAATGTGATAAACACTCATTATGCTTATCTTTGCCGTCCAATTTTGAGAGATGAAAAAAGGAATCCACCCAGAAGGTTATCGCACCGTTGTTTTTAAAGATATGAGTAATGAGTTTGCTTTTCTGAGCCGCTCTACTGCGAATACAAAAGAAACCATTAAGTGGGAAGATGGAAATGATTACCCACTTATTAAAGTGGAGGTAAGTTCGAAGTCACACCCCTTTTATACAGGTAAGGCACAATTTGTCGATACTGCTGGAAGAATAGACAAGTTCCGCCAGAAGTACGGTAAATTCAAGAAGGATACAAAGGAGCCTAAGGAAACGAATGGCCCTGAGGAAACGACTGAGTCTTAGACTTCGTTTCTGAACCAATATCTGAACCAATATTAAGAGCCTGCCTATTTCGGTGGGCTTTTTAATGCATAAATGAATGTATAAAGATTATTTGGTCAGTGAAGTGTGGCCAATTATTTGAAGACCGTATCCAATGTCTCCAAACTTTTTAGGTGAATCAGAAAGTAAATTGATGTTTCTGATTCCTAAGTCTCGGACGATTTGAGCACCTATTCCATAGTCTTTTGAGTCAAAGGGATGAAAAACCCCAGACTTTTCTTGTTTTTCACTATATCTGGCATATGCCAACAATTCTTCAGTAAACCCTCCTCCTTGATGAAGTTTGTTGATGAAAACAACTGCGCCATAGCCTATTTCTTCGATTTTTGACATTGCAGCATGTAGCTGGGGACCCTTGCCTAAATCGGACACTTGAAACACATCACCAATCATGCTTGATGCATGCACCCTGACGGGAACAGCGTCCTGTGTCTTCCATGACCCCTTAATGAGTGCAAGGTGCTCAACATCGTCAGTTAGCTGCTTGTATGAGATTGCATTAAAGGGGCCAAATTCAGTGTTCAATTGAACTTCAGCCGTTCTTTCTATAAGTGTTTCGTGTTCTAATCTATATGAAATGAGATCTGCGATAGACACAAGTTTCATTTTGTGTTTGTCTGCCAATTTCTTAAGCTCTGGAAGACGTGCCATTGTTCCGTCATCATTGAGTATTTCAACGATTACCCCCGCAGGTTCAAATCCAGCCAGTCTCGCAAAGTCAATCGCAGCTTCAGTGTGTCCATTTCGTCTGAGTACTCCTCCTGCTTTTGCTCTTAGTGGAAAAATATGTCCAGGCTTGCCGAGAACATCA
>JAQCID010000155.1 GCA_027618855.1 Bacteroidota bacterium
CTTTCCCTTCGAACATGTAATTCCTTTGCCAGCCATAGAACCAAACCGACTTTTGCGAAATCAGATGTTTGCAGCGTGAGCCCGATAAAGGGTACTTTCAGCCAACGCCGGGCTTCGTTAATGTCTGAGCCAAAGATGAGGGTCAACACAAGCGCCAATACTGCAAAAACCAGCACAACATTGGCGATTCGAGCAAAATATTTGTAGTGAACTTTATGTACGACATACATGATCACGAGCCCCAGCATTAAGAGCCCACCTTGTTTCATGAGGAACCTCAGTGAGTCGCCATTTGCTTTATATGCAAGTGACGAAATTGCGCTGTAGACGGATAGCAGAGACCAAACACTAAGAATTAGTGCGATCATCCAAATCACTTTGTCGCCCTCGAGTCGCCCTCGAATAGTATGTACCCAATTAGCCATACAGGATTAAAGACCTCTTACAGCGTTCTTAAATTTGTTGCCTCTCTCCTCATAGCTCCCGAAAATATCGAAGCTCGCACAAGCAGGAGAAAGCAATACAGTCTCATTAGGCATCCCTAAGTCATACGCGATTTGAACCGCTTCTTCTGCAGTCTCAGCGATGTGTACAGTTTCGACTTTGGAAGAAAAGGTATCAATTAATTTTGAGTTGTCCTTTCCCAAACAAATAAGATGCTTCACCTTTTCTTCTACCAAGGGTAAGAGGTCTCGGTAGTCGTTTCCTTTGTCAATTCCTCCTGCAACCCATATCACAGGAGTCTTCATGCATTCCAGTGCATACCAAACGCTGTTGACATTTGTTGCTTTACTGTCGTTAATGAATCTTATGTTGTTAATCGTTGCGACGTATTCCAGCCGGTGTTCGACACCTTCAAAATGGGTTAAGCTTTCTCGAATTCCTTCACTGCGGAGTTCTAAAATTCTACCAGTAACACTGGCTGCCATCGAGTTGAATAGGTTGTGTTTGCCTTGTAGGGCAAGTTTTTGAATGGTCATAGAAAATGGTTTTTTATGGGGTGTGTGTATTGTAAATTCTTTTTTTTTATTGGTTAGTCCTGCATGAAACCTCTCTTGATCGATCAAATCTGTATGAAGAGATTTTATAGATGAGACAGGTGCGAGACTTGCATTTGTGCCTCTGTTTGAGATCAGTTTTTCAATCTCATTGTCGTCTGCATTGTAAACGAGGAAATCTTTTTGGGTTTGGAATTGAGTGATTTTCCATTTTGACGCTGCATAGTTTTCCATTTTATAATCGTACCTGTCAAGATGATCAGGAGTGATGTTTAGTAGAACAGCTACATCTGGTCTAAATGATGTGGTTCCGTCTAGCTGGAAGCTACTGGCCTCCACAACAGTAACTTCTGCTTCTGTTTTTCTTTCTGCCAAATCTCTCGCCCAGCTCGGCCCAATGTTGCCGACACACGTTGCATTTATACCCGCGTCCGTCAGCATTCGATGTATCATAGCCGTCGTCGTCGTCTTTCCGTTCGCTCCTGTAATCGCAATGATTTTTCCAGAGGCATGCCTGCTGGCAAATTCAATTTCGCTAATTATTTCAGCGCCGTTTTTCTTGAGATGGATGACTGTCGGGGAAGAGTCTGGTATCCCAGGACTCTTAATGACGGTTGAAAAAGCCGGCCAGTTTTCAGGCGTATGTCCTCCAGTTTCGTACTCCACTCCAGCTGAATCCAACTCACCAATAAAATGTGCTTTCCCCTGTCCACTTTCACTCACATATGGTATATGGCCCAGGGCAAGAGCAAGCTTAGCTGCTCCAACACCGCTTTCCCCGGCACCCAGTATGAGTATTGATTTAGACATAGATCTTATTCGACTTAGCGAACTTTGAGTGTGACAATTGTGACAACAGCGAGAAGAATTCCGACAATCCAGAACCGAGCAGTGATTTTCGATTCATGAATATTTTTTTTCTGATAATGATGATGCAATGGAGACATCAAGAAGATTCTTCGACCTTCACCATATCTTTTTTTGGTGTATTTGAACCACCCCACTTGCAAGACCACACTTAGATTTTCAATTAAGAAAACGCCACATAGCACTGGGATGAGAAGTTCTTTTCGAATACAAATTGCAAAAGCTGCAATGATTCCTCCCAGAGCGAGTGATCCTGTATCCCCCATAAAGACTTGCGCTGGATACGAATTGTACCACAGAAAGGCAACGCATGCTCCGACAAATGCAGCACTGAATACCACGAGTTCTTCCGAGCCAGGGATATACATGATATTGAGATACTCCGCGATCAATGTATTTGAACTTACGTATGCAAGAATTGCCAGTGTAATTCCAATAATTGCACTTGTGCCTGTCGCTAATCCGTCCAATCCATCCGTGAGGTTTGCACCATTTGACACAGCAGTTACAATGAGTATTACAATGGGGATGAAGACGATCCACACCCATACGGTTACATCTTCAATGGCCCAACCAATCAACCATGCGTAATCGAAACTGTTGCCCTTGACAAACGGAATGGTTGTGATGGTTGATCTTATCTCATTCCATACGCCATTTTCTCCAAGCTCTTTGATCACCACGTCTGGATGCCACATCATGATCGAACCGATAATGATCCCCACTCCGATTTGTCCTACAATCTTAAACCTCCCCGCCAAGCCATCTTTGTTTTTCTTATGGACTTTAATGTAATCATCTATAAACCCGATGCTTCCAAGCCAAACAATGGCGACAATCATCATGTGCGTATACACATTTGTTAGATCGGCAAAAAGCAGGGTAGGCACGAGAATAGCAGTCAAAATAATGATGCCTCCCATCGTGGGCGTTCCTCGTTTTTCAATTTGACCTTGGAGTCCCAAATCACGAACAATTTCCCCTACTTGTTTAAGTTGGAGCCATTCTATGATTGTCTTGCCAAATGAAATTCCTATAAACAGCGATGTGAGTAAACTCATTGCCGCCCGGAATGTTACAAATTTGAAAAGCCCCGCTCCAGGGAGATCGTATGCTGCGTCTAAATATGTAAATAAGTGGTATAACATGTTAAGCAGGTATGAAAGCGTCCATGAGAACTTTGCGATCGTCGAAGTCTTGTCTCACTCCATTTATTTCTTGATACGTCTCATGTCCTTTTCCAGCGACAACGACAATGTCTCCAGCTTCAGCAAATGCAGCAGCTGCTCTTATTGCCTCACGTCTGTCAGTGATGGAAATACATTTGCGTTTGTCGATAGGATCAAGACCTGCTGTCATATCCGCAAGGATCATCTCTGGATCTTCAGTACGGGGATTGTCAGACGTAAGAAACACGATGTCAGATCCTGCTGCGGCTACTCTTGCCATGACAGGTCGCTTGGTGACATCTCTATCTCCGCCACAACCCACTACTGTAATTAATCTCTCGCCGCCTGTCCTAAATTTCGCAATCGTGCGGAGTATGTTGTCAAGTGCGTCCGGTGTGTGTGCGTAATCTACAATTGCAGTAATGCCATCAGGGCTTTGGACCAACTCAAATCTCCCTGGTGGGGGAGATAGGAGTGACATCTGCGTAAGAGTTTCAATACCGTCAAATCCCAGAAGCTTTGATACTCCATAAACGGCTGTCAAATTTGATGCGTTAAACCCACCTACTAACCTTGAGTACAAATCCTGCCCATCAAGATGTAAATGCAAGCCCTGAAGTTGGTTTTCTATGATTCGAGCTTTGAAGTCTGCCATCGAGGCAACTCCATAGGTTGTTTTTTCTGCTTTACAGTCAAAGACGAGGTCCTCAAAGTATGAATCGTCAGAATTGATTAGCGCAAATGCATTTGCCGGTAGGGAATCGAAAAGCTGCTTCTTGGCCGCGAGATACTTGTCGAAAGTCTCGTGGTAATCAAGGTGGTCATGGGTGATGTTTGTGAAGACTGCGCCGGCAAATGTTGTGCCTGACAACCGGTTTTGGACGATCGCATGAGAACTGGCTTCAATAAAGCAAAATTTACAGCCTGAATCCACCATGTCTCTGAATAAACCTTGAAGTGTAAGGGCATCAGGTGT
>JAQCID010000156.1 GCA_027618855.1 Bacteroidota bacterium
TTCCGTTTTTATCTAGCCGAAGTTCTACGAGATCTTTGTACTCCTTAATTTCTTCAGGGACCTTTTTTAATTTTTGTTTTGTTAAGTCAAGCCGTGTGATTTGAAGTCCATTTTCTGATGCTGTTTGTGCATCTTCGATCGATTCATAGATTGGGGCTGGCATTTGGGGAAAGCAAATGACAACACTGAATAACCAAACCACAATCCCAAGGAACACAGAGCGCTTCATTATTGAGGTGGTTTTGTGTTTGCAAGGATAGACATCGCCATCGATTTGTCACCGTCTAGCGCGGCTTTTAATTCATCATGTCCAGAAAATCTCCGTTCCTTTCGAAGTCGCTCTACAAACAGAACGTCAATCCCTTTTCCATAGCAATCACCCTCAAAACCAATGACATGTAATTCGATCGTGTCATCCGTTGCGTTCATTGTTGGACGATTTCCAATATTTAACATTCCCGGCATCCAATCTCCATCCTCAATTTTTGCCCAAACGACATATACTCCTTTCGCAGGCACAATTTTTAATTCATCTTTTAATTGAAGATTCGCAGTGGGAAACCCCAGTGTTCTTCCAATTTGATCCCCTTTTACAACGACTCCTGACATTGGGAAAAGGTGGGAAAGCAATGTGCCCGCATAGCCCACTTCGCCCTCGTATATTGCATTTCTAACCTTCGTTGAGCTTACTCTCACGTTGCTGACCTTTTCAGCATCTAAGGCAGTTACGCCAAACCCAAACATCACCCCCATTTCTTTTAAATCATCAAATGACCCTTCTCGATTCCTGCCAAATCGATGGTCATCCCCGATCACGACTTCTGCGGGTTTAATCCCCTCCACCAAGAGTCCTCGCACATACTCTAACGGAGTTAACCTCGCCAATTCTTTGTTAAATCGTGCCATGATTAAATGATCAAGGCCAGACTTCTCTAAAAGTTTTATTTTTTCGTCCAGGGAATTTAATACTTTTAATTTGTGGTTGTCTGGATGAAGAACAACTCTAGGGTGTGGATGGAAAGTTAACAGCGCCGTTTCACCCCCTATTTCATTCGCCTTTTGTTCCAAAGTTCGAATGACAGCCCTATGTCCGGCGTGTACACCATCGAAAGTTCCAATCGTTAATACGATGGGTTTTGCTATTTTAATTCCGTCTGTTATGTGGTGTACTTTCAAGGTTGTAAAGTTATGCTTAAAGTTATGTTCTTCTATGCGTGAAATCGACTTCTCGTGTTGTATTTTTGCGCTCGATTACACAAGCCAGTCACAAAACCATGTCAACACAACAAGGAGTCGTATCACAAGTTATCGGACCAGTCGTAGATGTTCGCTTTCCAGAAGGAGTTGAATTGCCTAACATATTAGACGCCCTAGTGGTAGATGGTAATGGCATCAAAGTGATTTTAGAAACCCAAAAGCATATCGGAGAAGATACCATTAGAGCGATTTCTATGGACGCTACCGAGGGACTTAGCCGTGGGATGAAGGTTACTGCAAAAGGGACTGGAATTCAGATGCCTGTTGGTGACGACATTAAAGGAAGACTTTTCAATGTTGTTGGAGATGCCATTGATGGAATCGGAGAGGTCAGCAAAGAAGGAGGACGTAACATCCACCAGCCTGCACCTAGGTTCGAAGATCTTTCTACTTCTACAGAAGTTTTGTTAACCGGAATTAAAGTCATCGATCTCATCGCCCCCTATTCAAAGGGTGGTAAAATCGGTTTGTTTGGAGGAGCGGGTGTAGGTAAGACAGTACTTATCATGGAGCTGATTAATAACATCGCAAAGGGATACGAGGGTATCTCAGTATTTGCGGGTGTAGGTGAGCGTACACGTGAAGGAAATGACCTTCTTCGTGAGATGATCGAGTCTGGTGTCATTAAGTACGGAAAGGCATTCGTTGAAAGTATGGAGGCTGGAGGCTGGGACCTTTCTAAAGTAGACATGGAAGAACTAAAGAATTCTCAAGCGACACTTGTATTTGGACAAATGAATGAGCCTCCTGGAGCGCGTGCTCGAGTTGCTCTTTCAGGTCTTACTGTTGCTGAATATTTCCGTGATGGTGATGAAGAATCTGGGGGCCGTGATATTCTATTTTTTATTGACAATATTTTCCGCTTCACTCAAGCTGGATCTGAAGTTTCGGCTCTTTTAGGTCGGATGCCATCTGCGGTTGGTTACCAGCCAACTCTCGCTACAGAGATGGGTGTGATGCAAGAGAGAATTACCTCAACGAAGAGAGGTTCGATTACATCTGTGCAAGCTGTTTATGTGCCTGCGGATGATTTGACAGACCCTGCTCCAGCGACTACGTTTGCTCACCTTGATGCAACGACAGTTCTTTCTCGTAAGATTGCATCACTCGGTATTTATCCAGCGGTGGATCCACTCGATTCTACATCTCGTATCCTTAACCCAGAAATTGTCGGTCAGGAACACTACGATTGTGCAGAGAATGTAAAGCAGATCCTTCAACGGTATAAAGAACTTCAGGATATTATTGCAATTCTAGGAATGGATGAGCTTTCGGAGGAGGACAAGCAAGCGGTAAACCGTGCACGTCGTATCAGCCGTTTCCTTTCTCAACCATTCCATGTTGCGACACAATTTACTGGAATTGAAGGCGTTCTTGTTCCTCTCGAGGACACCATTAAGGGATTCAATATGATTCTGAACGGTGAGCTAGATCAATATCCAGAGGCAGCATTTAACCTCAAAGGAAACATTGAGGATGTGATTGCTGCAGGAGAGAAAATGCTCGCAGAAGTAGCATAAGATGACAGTAGATATTCTTACACCGGACAAGCATCTTTTTGATGGAGAAGCCAGTTATGTGGGGCTTCCCGGAATCGGTGGCCGTTTGGGAATCTTGAGCAATCACGCACCTTTAGTGACGACACTTGCATCTGGTGAAATTGTTGTGAAGACTGACAAGGAGGAATTGTCTTTTAATGTGAAAGGGGGTACGGTTGAAGTACTCAACAATCACGTGACCATTCTTGCGCAGTAAGAATCTGTTGTTTGTGCACTAGGGGTGATGATAAGGCTCTCCTTTAAGTATCGTATGTGCCCTGTAAATCTGTTCAACAGCAAATATTCGGATTAATTGATGCGGAAACGTCAATGGTCCCAAGGCCCATTTTTCATTTGCTTTGCGCTTGATTGACGGATCAAAACCATAGGGTCCTCCGATTAAAAAAGCAATATGTTTGAGTCCTCTGACCTGTAATTTCTCAAGGTGTTTTGCAAACTCCATTGATCCATATGTTTTCCCATGTTCATCTAGAAGGATTAAATAATCTACACCTTCTAATGCTTTTTCTTGAAGAATGGCTTCCTCCTTCATGACTCTTTTTGAATCCGCTGTCGCGAATTTATTTTTCAGGTTTGCGGTTTCAATAAAGGAAAAACGGCCATATCGAACCATCCTATTGGCATATTCTTCTATCCCATCCTTAATCCAAACCGCATTTGTCTTGCCCGTAGCTATAATTGATATCTGCACGCTGTTAAGTTAAGGTTTGTAGGGCATTATCTTCGCACCATGCTGAATGATGATATGAAGAGTTTTATTGCCTATTCTCTCAAGGAGGATTTGGGATCTGGAGACGTTACTTCTGAATCGAGTGTTCCTGAGGATTTGGTGGAAAAAGGATATATTCTTGCAAAGGAATCAGGCGTTATTGCCGGGGTTAAAGTGGCAAAGGAGGTGTTTTACCAAATAGATTCGAATCTCAAATGTCAGGCATTCGTAAAAGATGGAACGTGGGTGAAGTCCGGAGATGTGGTGATCGAGCTGCACGGGTTGGCAAGAAGTATCCTCTCAGGAGAACGTTTGGCCTTAAATTTCATGCAACGCATGAGTGGAATCGCAACAAGGACAGCAGAGATCGTTCGAATTCTTGATGGGACGAACACCCAAGTTTTAGATACAAGGAAGACGACTCCTGGTTTGAGAGGGTTTGAAAAATGGGCTGT
>JAQCID010000157.1 GCA_027618855.1 Bacteroidota bacterium
TGAAATGAAATTGTCGGGATGATAGGTTCTTTCTATCCATGTTTTTGAAAGCCAAGCTGGTCTTTCAGCCTTTCCCCTGTTGTTTTGTGAATAACCAGAAAATGCGCAGAGGGCCAGTAATATTGTAAATAAAAAGATCCGTATCATAGAGCGTGTTATTTGCCACAGGTAAGGACTATTCAGCGCTTTTGTCTGCCCTCTGGTATTGTGTCGTCAGTTAAAGTATTTAGTTAAAGTATATATTAAAGATAAAGCTTATAATCAGGATTTTTGTGACAATCGATATAATTTTTTCTTGTAGCACCCTGCTCGGGTGACTTTTCTATGCATATGTTTTTGTCCCTTCGGAGCAATTCGTACACATTTTTATGGCCTTCCGGTCGGAGAATATATCCTGCCTGAAATCTTCGTATTCTTTTCCTGACCAAACAGTTTCTATTTCGTTCGCCTTTCCCATTTCATGTTTGGCATCTTTGTCGAAGCAACACGGAACGATCTTCCCATCCCATGTCACCACGCATCCACTCCACATCCTCCAGCACTCGTTCTTCATGGGGTTGCGAAGATTCCAACGGCCTGATGTGGGGTCTTTTTCGTAGCGATTTAGGGTGGGTGAGGTTGTGAGTAGGGGGTGGTCGTCATGAGGGTCGTCGAGTTGGGCTGTTTTAATCACCACTTCGTCCACGTTATATTCTTTTGCAAGCGTTTTGATATCTTCTACTTGATGTTCGTTTGGTTTCACGACCAGGAATTGCCAAACCACGAACGGCTTGCTGCTCCCAGAGCTTTTGCGTGCTTCGAGAACGTTACGCGTTCCTTCGAGAACTTTTTCTAGCGAGCCACCTACACGATACGCAGAGTACGTTTCTTGTGTCGTCCCGTCGATGGAGATGATGAGCCGGTCAAGTCCAGACGCAACGAGATCTTTTGATCTTTCGGGGTTCAAGTGATGCGCATTTGTCGATGTGGATGTGTACACGCCATTCTTTTTACACTCCCGCACCAAGTCGACCATTCCTTTGTGTAAATAGGGTTCTCCCTGAAAATACAGATTCACATAGACGAGCCATTTCCCCATTTGCGCCATGATGTTTTCGACCATCTCTAGCTCTACCATGCCAGTAGGTCGTGAGAAGCCTCTAAGTCCCGAAAGACATTCTGGACAACGCAAATTACATGAGGTAGTGGGTTCTATGCTCAGAACCATGGGCATCACTCCGGCCAACATTTTACGTTTCTTAAATCCGAGCACAAGCTTAAATATATTCATCGTGCGCCTCCAATTAAGTACGCGTAGACGTCTCCATCGGTCTTGAACTATTGCACGTGAATACATTGGCTAAAGGTAGTAAGTTCGACCGTGTTCGCTGCGTATATTTGCTTCGATGATAGTAGTAGGTAACAAACTCCTTTCGGAAGACATTTTCGAAGTTCAATTCTCTTGCGATATTTCTGCTTGTCAGGGTGCTTGTTGTGTTGAAGGCTCTGGTGGCGCCCCTCTCACTGAGGAGGAGTGTGCTATTCTAGATGACATTTTCGAAGATGTCAAGCCTTTTCTCCGGGAGGAAGGTCTTGACGTAATCAAGGATAAGGGTCTGTTCGTGATGGGCAGCGACGGTACACTAGAAACGCCACTTATTGAAGGCCGAGCTTGTGTTTACACAACGATATCTCCCAAGGGCAATTTGCAATGCGGAATAGAACAAGCCTACAACGAAGGGAAAATATCGTGGAAAAAACCCATTTCGTGTCATCTTTACCCCATTCGAGTCAAAGAACTCATTGACTTCACGGCCCTCAATTACCACAAATGGGAAATATGCAATTCAGCTCTTTCTTGTGGAATTGCAAGAAAAACATCCATCTTGGAGTTTTGTAAAGATGCGCTGGTACGTCAATTTGGCTTGGAGTGGTACGAGGAGGCGTTAGCCACCATGAAGGTTTGGACAGAGGAAAAGAACAATGAAGGAAAGTCGTAATGCAGAGATGAGGAACACGCTACTTATTTCCTTTGTTACGTTTTTAGGAGCCTTCATTTCCGCTGACTCTCTCCTCGCTCAGACAAATGATCCATGGTCCATACATCCTGTTTTATCTCTCAATACCTCAGGCAATGACGTGCCGTTCGGTGTCGATTCCTCTTACGTATATCTGAAACGGGAAGGTGTGCATATGAGGTCCCCTCGTATAGCGAACCCTGCACTTCCTGGAACACCAGAAAAGGTGTCTATCGTCGCAATACGAGATGAAGCTTGGGACGAACTCGGAGAAATCCAGCACGTGTCGATAGATGAGCAACATGGTCTTGCAGTGATTTCAGCTCGACCATACCCTGGGGCCCCTGATTACGATTTATTCATCAGCTCCACCCTTCCAAGTTCCAGATTTAAGAAAGGCGACACGGCGAATCTTTGGTCAAAAGCGTATCCGTTGGTCTCATTAAACTCTTCTTCCGATGAAGTTTACCCTCAATTTATTCAGGGTGGATTGTATTTTGCTTCCAACAGAAATGAGACAGACTTCGACATCTTTTTTGCTCCCCGTCATCTACAATGGCAAAGCGCATCTGTCCTTGATTTCCCCATCAATTCTGATTCTGACGACCTCTCTTTGGTTGTTCTAAATGATGACGATATGTATGTGTGTTCTAACCGAACAAATTCGGAAGGTTTTGACGTATATCTCTTGTCGAGAAATAAAAACGAATCCCTCGCGAAGGGTTTCTATTTGGAATTAACCTTGGATGGGAATCCAGTTTCGGGTGTAGAAGTTAAATGGGTGGAAACATCAGGGTTTAACCGAGGGGCTTCAATATTTGAGAATACCACAGACCCTCAAGGATTCATCTCTTTAGATGAGCTGCCCTCAAGCAGGGTTTTGTCTATGCGAATTGGGTCGATAGAGTCCCCTGTTATTGAAGGGAGTGTAGTACGGATTATGAATGCCAATGGGGAGGTTGTTAGAGCGTATGTAGTCAATTCATCAGGCGTTTTATCTGTGGATTTCTTACCCCTGGATTCAATCAATGATCTTGACTTGAATGATTTGTTTGATTTAAGCGGTCTCCCATCTCGTTATCCTCCGATCTATACACTCTACTTCGACTTAAATATATCCACACCTACATCTCAATCTGCGGATCAACTGGAGTTGTGGTGGCAGAATAATGCCCGGGATTTTATTGTTAAAATTCGTGAGTTCGCGCTCGTGTTAGAAGGTCATGCAGATATTACGGGAACGACAGATTCAAATGAAAATTTGAGTCAAAAAAGGGCGGTTTGGTTCAAGGAGTGGTTGATTTCTAAAGGAGTTCATGCCGAACAAGTCAGCACGCGTGGTATGGGCGCAAGGTTTCCGGTGAAACTTTGTCCAAATCTCTTAGATCCATTTTCAGATTGCCCCCCTGCAGTACACGCTGTAAATAGACGTGTCGAACTTAGGTGGGAAGTGTTGTAGATGTTGTTTAAAATCTAGCGCAATACAGACCCAACGACAATCAAAGAATGCATACTTTTACACCATGCTTATAACAGTAATGCGCGCAAAACTACACCGACTCACAGTTACTGAGGCGGATTTGAATTACGTAGGGAGTATCTCGCTTGACCCCAACCTTATGGATGCGGCTGGCCTCGTAGAAGGGGAAAAGGTCCAAATTGTCAATGTCAATAACGGTGAGAGATTAGAGACCTATACCATTAAAGGAGAACGAGGGGCAGGCCAAGTTTGCATCAATGGCCCCGCTGCGCGAAGATGTCAGCCTGGAGACATTGTCATTGTCATTGCGTATGGGATGATGACGATTGAAGAGGCAAAAACATTTACGCCAACGGTTGTTTTTCCGGACACTGGCACCAACACCATTCTCTAAGTATGAATTGGAAAAAAGCGCTAACTCTTTCTGTATTTTTTGCAATAGGCGTCTTTCTATTTTGGAAAACGATAACTATTATCCCAGAAGATGAGAG
>JAQCID010000158.1 GCA_027618855.1 Bacteroidota bacterium
AGAACAGAAGTTCACGATTATTTACGCATGCTATATGCGCGAATAGGAAAAACGTACAGTCCTGTTTCAGGAGAGCTTGTGAAAAGAGATCGCCCAACAGAAATCATCGACAAAATCTTTGAACTGAAGGACGACCGACGGTTTATGGTGGTCGCTCCCATCCTTGATAAGGATGACAGAACGCGAGAAAAACACCTCGAACTTCTACGTCAGCAAGGATTTTCAAGGGTTCTTACAAATAGAGGTGCTGTCTTGATTGACGAACTCCTTGAGAAGAACCAGGCTGAAGAAGTCAATGAACGCAGTTTGCAAATAGTCATCGACAGGATGTCCGTATCAGCCGCAAAAGAAGAGATGTCGCGGTTAGCAGATTCTCTTGAAATTGCCTTTTTTGAAGGAAATGGAGATTGTTCCGTTGTTTTTTCTGAGGAGAACGAAGTGTGGGCATTTAACAATCGATTTGAACGAGATGGGATCACATTCTCTGAACCTAGTCCAGATTTATTTAGTTTCAACAGTCCTGTAGGAGCTTGTCCGACATGTGAGGGTTTCGGGAGTACAATTGGTATCGATCCAAACAAAGTGGTTCCAGATGCTTCAAAAAGCATCTACGAAGACGCCATTGCACCATGGCAAAGCGACAGTATGAAGAAGTGGAAAGAGAATTTAATCTTAGGGGCTGAAGAAGCTGACATTAATATTCACTCCCCATGGCATGAATTAAGCAATGAAGAGGTCGCAAGGGTTTGGGCTGGAACCAAGAGCTTTAAAGGAATCAACAAATTCTTTGAGGTTGTTGTAAAAAAGGGATATAAAATTCAGTACCGCGTTTTACTTAGTCGATATAGAGGGCGGGCGATTTGTACAGAATGCAATGGCGCTCGGATTCGGAAAGAAGCGTCCTATGTGCTGATCGATGAAGTTCCTGTCACCGATATTCTTAATTGGCAAGTAAGCAAGGTTCTCATACATATCAAAAACATCAATCTGAGTCAACACGATGCACTCATCGCAAAACGAATCATTCGCGAGATCACGGAGCGACTTGAATGCCTTTGCAACTTAGGGTTGGGGTATTTAACACTCCTGAGATCCAGTCCCACATTGAGTGGAGGCGAAAGCCAAAGAATAGGCCTAAGCACCTGCCTTGGCAGTTCTCTTGTAGGAAGCACATACGTTCTAGATGAACCCAGCATAGGACTTCACCCCCACGATACAAAACGATTAATCTCCGTTCTTTACGGCCTGAGAGATCAAGGGAATACTGTGGTGGTGGTGGAGCATGATGAAGATATTATGACCGCTGCAGACCATCTTGTGGACATGGGGCCCATGGCAGGAACGTTCGGTGGTGAAGTTGTGTTTTCTGGAAATCACAAAGAACTCGGGGAATTGCCTGAAGAACATGAATCGTTGACAGCGGCTTACCTCACAAAAAGAATACGCATCGAAGCACCTCCTGAACGTCGGGCGCTCAAGGACAAACTTACCATTTTAGGAGCAAGAGCAAACAACCTGAAGGGATTTAACGTCGATGTCCCTCTGCGGGGTTTGGTCGCAGTTACGGGTGTCAGTGGATCAGGCAAAAGCACCTTAATCACAGACATCCTTGTGCCAGCTTTAAAAGCCAAACTAGAGAACCTGTCTCCGTTCACAAAAGGATTTACGGCGCTAGAAGGTGACATAAGCACAATCAGCTCTCTTGAGTTCATCAACCAAAACCCCATCGGCAAATCCTCTCGATCTTGCCCTGTAACCTATGTCAAAGCATTCGATGAAATCAGAACGCTTCTAAGCAACACAACCCACGCAAAAGCGAAAGGATTTAAACCCTCACATTTCAGTTTCAATGTGGCTGGAGGCAGATGTGAGGTTTGCGAAGGAGAAGGTGTGATTACGGTCGGAATGCAATTCATGGCAGACCTGAAGCTCAAATGCGAAAACTGCAGTGGAAAACGCTACAGTGAGGAAGTCCTTGAAGTCACCTGGAATGGAAAAAATATCCACGAAATACTCAGCATGACTGTGGAGGATGCGATCTTGTTCTTTGCGGAAGATCGAGGCAGTCAATCCACTGCAAGTGAACGCCGGTTAACCTCTAAACTGCAACCCCTTTTTGACGTAGGCCTCGGATATGTTTCTCTGGGACAGGGTTCCAATACACTTAGTGGTGGTGAAGCACAGCGAATTAAACTTGCAACATTCTTATCTCGTGGTGACACACAAGGGCATACATTGTTTGTGTTCGACGAGCCCACTACAGGACTTCATGTCCACGATGTATCTAAACTTCTTGAATCCTTCACACGCCTCATCAATCAGGGACACTCCATTGTTGTGATCGAACACCAAATGGATGTGATCAAGTCAGCTGACTACGTAATCGATCTAGGCCCAGAAGGCGGAGAAGCAGGAGGCTCCCTCCTATTTACGGGCACACCAGAAGAATTGGCGAAATGTAAGGAGTCCATTACTGGACAACACTTGGTACTTTAGCGAGGCTCTTTAGCGAGCACTTTAACCCGCGACAAATACGATGCCTTCAGCTTTAATTTGCTCACCTCCACTCTCTCGCACTTCATTTTTCATCACCGCTTTTGTTCGACCGTGCAGGTTGATAAGCCCGTTAATTTGGCCTTCAGTGGTAAGTTGCATAAGAAGGATTCTTTTTGAAGAACCGGCCATACTTTGACGTTTGTCAGGAGTCACAAACCAAGCTCCGTTGCTTGTTTCTAGTTTACCACCTGTTGTTTCAAATTCTCCGAACTCCATAATAAACCCTGAGAGCGAATTCATGTAATTGTCCTCTGACCCTATCGTAACCCAACTGTCGTAAGCCAACTCAGGATTTACTGAGAGATCATAACGTTGGATATCCGTCGACAAAGGACCTCCTTTGGGATGCTGATAAAAAGGCTTCGTAGATGTAATCGACAATAATGCCGAAGCTTCGCCATAAATCGCATCTAGAATATCTCCTTCGTTCTCAAAAACAGCATAGACACGAAATGTTTTTCCGGGCACTTGGCCTTCGTTGTCTATTTCATCTACTTCGAGTCTTAAAAACTGAGCGCTTAATGGAGCAACCATTAATGTCATCAGTACAGCTGTAAATAGTATAGTAATACGGTTCATATCAATGATAATTCGTGAATAATATCTTCGTTTGTTTGTTTTGCACACATAAGATAATCAAATCTAGTGCCAAATATAAAGTTCTACTTAACCAATCTGCTTTTTTCGAGGATTCTTCTAGAACCTAGTGACCCTTGACCAAATCCTCTCTTATGCGCCAATATGTAAGTAAGATTAATCTCGTGAGAGTGTTGACTTAACAGGTTGTCGCCGGTCGTAATATCGTAGGAATAGGAAAACCCTATACTGGCGAATTCAATCCCAGCAGAAACAGTAACAGCATCCCCCATCCTCACTCCCAAGCCACCCCAGTACAATGCCTGATAGAACTTATAAATCACACGAGAATGAATGTCAATTTGTGCAGGGGTAACTTCTGTGAGACGAAGCATACCTGAAGTTTGGACTGACATCTCATTCGTCACATCAGTCGTATAGCTGCCCATAAATCTGTAGTGACGAATGTGCTGATTCAGGTCATTTTCAACACCTATCAGGCCGAGTTTGTCTTGGAAAAGATTTGAAACAGCAATCCCGAAAAAATAATCAGTCCCATAGATCATCATTCCAGCAGAAGCATCCACTCCGAAAGTTGTTTCTAATGAACCATTGAGTGCAGGATCGTCTTGATCCCACACATTCAAATCACTGCTGTCAAATCCAAACTGGGTGCCTTGTAAAGAAAGACCAAAGGAAACAGCGTCTGAATTGGGAAGGCGTAATTGATACGACCCGGTAAGTTCAACACCGGTTTGAGAAACAGCACCACCCATGTCATCGTTGTAAAATATCACTCCCGCTCCTATAGAGTTAGGAAATGAAGAGTGTGCG
>JAQCID010000159.1 GCA_027618855.1 Bacteroidota bacterium
ATGTCCAATCCAGAAGAGTGCCTTGCGAGCGATGGCCCGATCCAACAGGAGTGATGGCAGCCAAGGATTCAAACCGGCGCAGGCTCCAGCCAGCTCCGTGCACTTGCGACACAAGCGAAACCCAGTCGCAAAAGATGGTGGCTATTTGTCGATGAGTTTTTTCACGGTCTTCGGTATTCGCCAGCCGAGCAAGTAAGTCGGGCAACGTCTGAACACATGCAGCATTGAGGAGCATCCATTGCCCACTTCGGCCATCGCTTGGTACCTGATTAAACCTTGGCAGCAGCCGACTCCTTGGGAGTTCATCTAGATTTCGGCTAGCGGACGTCTCACGTTTGTCTATCAGGTTTGAGGGAATTCCGGGCTGAGGCGGATGGTTATAAAAGATCGCGTAACGCTTGTCGTCGTCATTAAAGACCTGGAAAAGGTTGAATAGTTCGGGTAAGTCAGGAGTATCAATCCTCTCGGCAATGGAAAAGGCAGAGCCTGGAACTTTGTTCGAAGGCATGAATCGTTTATCAAAGAAACCTCTTTGATCGCGCAGAAGATGAAGCCCTCTCCCGCGGGCTTCGTTGGTTTGAATGAAATCGGCAAGCTGCCTGATTGTTCCAATGTTATTTTGTTGTTCACGAGAGAGGCCCTTGAAGTTTTGTTTGGCGAATGATTCGTTTGGCAACAGCGTAAAGGTTGAACCCAAACGTTTGTTTGCCCCACTGTGTTTCCTCAAGGACGAGCCGAGGACTTTGGCTACATCGCCAAGGCGAATAAGTGGATTCAGAAATTCTACATCACGGAAACTGAGGTTCCGCGGTGTCCAGACGTACGGCAGTCCAAGATCTTTACAATCGACTAGATAGAAATCCTCGCGGCCGACACTGACGATGTCAACTTCTGGATAGTCGTTCTTGTCTTGGTGAAAGACAACATTGTTTGCCATGAGAAATGAGTTATCAAGGAGACTTTGTAATCCCTCAAAAGCCTCTCCCTCCCATGTGTTCACGGGGCGGGTAGATGACCACTCAGGAACCCGTGGCATCTGTCTCTCCTTTTAGAAAATCGATGAAAATCGAGGCTGTTCGAACCTCATTTTGGAACAAACCAAGTGGAATCTTACCGGCGACTCTCAGGGCCTCAATGAGATCTGCTTCTTTCTCATTGAAATCGCCATCGGAGAGCGCCACAAAAAGCAAACTGCGTGTGAGCAACAACGCTTGTGGTTGGTTGCTTTTACATAGCGCCGCCCAATCCTTAAGAAGCCTTGGGGCTGGAAGCTTGTCCTCATTGCCAAGCAGTCTATTCACCGTCTCCTCAATTGGAATGTTTAGCCATAGGTGCAATGCTTTTGAGATAGCTTCCACCTCTTCAGCGCGAAGAAGATGATCGGCACAGGCAAGGCGCCAGCATGCATCGATTGCCAAGTGAGAAAGTTTCAAACTAAATGTGAGTGTCTAGCGATTGGATGGGTAGAAGTGCGAGTTTTGACCCTAGACATATTACAGTTACGCGATAGTTAAGGCAGAGGCAAGTGGCTTGCCCTCGTTCTCCGTATGACGTGGTCCAATCTCCGCATTCCATCCAAGGTAACAACTAGCAGGTTAAATGCCCCTTGCGGGGCTGCAAACTCCCCCGGGGTCAAAGACCCCAAAGACATATGCGGCCTGATTTGATCGTACTGCATGCGCCATGGCATGCCCCCCTTTCCCGTACAATTAGCAAGGTGACACAGTGTCACGCGAAGCGCTGTGCGAATAATTGGGGTAAGGCCACACAATGTAATTGGAATGGATAGCGCCTCCGATTACACGGAATTGTCTTGACTGGAATTCCGATAATGGGTATCATTTATCGTGTGGAATATCACGCACTACTCGCCAATTTGCAGGCGGCCAAAGTTGGCCCCGCTCCCCCAGAACCTTTATTTGATGGGCTCAATTGGTGGCTCCTGATTCCCGGATGGCTGCTTATTGCGGCGGGTTTTGGCCTGATCTTCACACCTAGCCGCATGTGGGGCTTGCTTCACCGATAGATCATGAGTTCTATCCTATGCCCTTTATGTGCCGAAGAAATTAAGGCAGAAGCCGTACGCTGCAAACATTGCCGTGAATGGGTCGATCCGTTGCGTCGCGATGTAGAACTCCTGAAGCAACGCGGGTCAGATACCTTCATGAACGCCGGCGGCGCTTCGTCCTCCAGCTCATCGAGTAGCTCCAGCAGCGCAAGCAGCTCCGCATGCGCTCCATGGTGGTGGTTTATCCTTTCCCCTCTGTTGGGAATCGTTATGGTTTTCTTTGGAATCCTGTTCGCCTTTGGCGGTTGCCTAAGTCTCTCAAACTAATGACTTTTCGTATTCTTCATACTTCTGATTGGCACCTTGGGCATACTTTGCACGATGTGTCCAACGAAATTGTTTTTGTCGATCAGTTCGAAGGGTTAAATGCACGTTGCCATTGGCTTGAGTTCGCTCGCATTGAGTTCGGAAAAGGCGATGGGAAGATATCCATCTGCTGGCTGTACGAAGGTCCTCGCGAGGAGCCTACCTCTGGGGATGAGATTTATTTGCCTAGCAAATCCATGGATCTCGCCGTGCCAGAAGGGTGGGAGTATTTCGGATCGCTGAGGGAGTTCACGAATGCGTTAAATACGGAGGGACCAACATGGCTTTGAAGAAATGTCGCGAGTGCAAACAGCAGGTTAGCAATAACGCATTAAGCTGCCCGCACTGTGGGTACCGAAAGGTGAAGCACGAAGGGCCGCTCGGCTGGTTCGTGGGGCTCACTTCAGGTGGCAGAATCTTGGTACTTTCTTTGGTTGCTATCTTCTTTATTGTTGGTCAGTTTGTCCCAGATGAAATAGGTGCTTTTACGGGAAGCCAGCAATTCGTCGAGGAGCAGTTGGGTGCCAATGGCGAGGTTCGATTCTGCACTTACTCCGATGCGGAAGTTCAAGACCTTGGGGATGGACGATTTCGCGTGACCGCATATTTTGAAAAGGACGACTTGCCAGGTTCTGAAAAGCGCACGGAGTATGTTTGCGTTCTGAGTAAGAATGAATCCGGCGCTTGGTCGGTTGAAGAGCTAGACATGTAACCTGCGCCGGCCCATCTCACTCCACCCTTCAACGCCACAGCAAACTAAACGACCAAAAAAATACCAAACCATGAAAAAATTAAAATCCGTCTCCACCAATACGAAAGATCAAGAATTGCAACAGCGCGAGGAGAAATTAAAACGTTGGCTGGCCTTGGCCCGGGAAGTGGGCAAATTTACTGGACCCGAAGTAGTGTTCCCAGAGATTTTGGGGCTTTCTCAACACTACCTGGATGTAGAAGATTTTGTTTCAGCGAGGACTTTGATGGACGAATATGTTGAGATTAATCGTAGCTTTGACCATAAGTTCGATGGGATGCAGAGGAAATTGCGAGAGGCACGCAGAAAAACTACAATTGGCCTGCAGTATTTCGAATGCAACCGATTGGATGAGGCAATGCAAGGATTCGAGGCCGCATGGGAAATTATTCACGCAGGTGAAGCAATTTTGCCAGGAACCTCGGGATACAGCCTGAAGTCCTCTCTCCTATTGTTTCTGTCAGAAATTCACGGATTGTACGGCCGTAACGAGCAAGGACTGGCCTTGATAACGGAATGCGTTGAGTTGAAGAAATACAACGAACAAGACTTTGTGGATGAAGATTGGATGTTCTCATTGGCCAACGCCTACAGCCACCTTGCTTGGTTCCAATACTCATGCCAACAGAAATCTGCGGCGCGACTCTCGGCCCAGGAAGCGGTGCGCATGTTTAGAGAAGTGTCAATTCGCGGTGGCCATTACACCGCCGTGCGAGTGGTGGTGCCGACAGTACTGGCTTTGGTGATGGAATCGGAGTTGAGTTCCGCCGAGACTTCTGCGGCCTTGGAAGGAATCGATTCCTTGAAGCCATGCTCAGAGATTCGGCCATTT
>JAQCID010000001.1 GCA_027618855.1 Bacteroidota bacterium
GCCAAGTATCTGAGCGGTCGATGCGGTAGGCATAGGTGCGAGTAACAAAGAATTACGCATTCCGTGCTTTTGAATCTCTTCTTTAAGAACATCCCACTCCCAGCGATCTGAAGGTGTAACATCCCACAAATCAAATTGAAGTTTCCCTTCAGATGCAGGTGATCCTTTGAACGTCTCGTATGCGCCATCTGCTTTTGCCAGATCTTTCGAAGCTGTACATGCTGCATAATAAAGTGTTTCGAAAATCTCTTTATTTAGCGTCTTTGCTTCGTCCGAATCAAACGCATGACGCATTAAAATAAACACATCGGCGAGTCCCTGGATACCGATACCGATCGGACGGTGGCGCATATTAGAATTGCGTGCTTCAACGACAGGGTAGTAATTTCTGTCGATAATGCAATTTAAATTCTTTGTAACCTGGTAAGTGACTTCAAATAGTTTTTCGTGATCGAATTTACCACCAGAGGTTACAAACTTAGGAAGCGCAACAGATGCGAGATTGCAAACCGCAACTTCGTCTGGCGCAGTGTACTCAATAATTTCTGTACAGAGATTTGATGAGCGAATCGTTCCAAGATTCTTCTGGTTTGATTTGGCATTTGCCGCATCCTTGAAAAGCATATATGGCGTTCCCGTCTCTACCTGGCTGTCAAGAATTTTAAACCAAAGCTCTTGTGCTTTAATCGTTTTACGACCTCTGCCTTCTTTTTCATATTTGGTGTAAAGTGCTTCAAACTCTGCACTGTGCGTTTCAGGAAGGCCAGGGCATTCGTTGGGACACATTAACGTCCAATCCCCATTTTCCTCCACTCTTTTCATAAAGAGATCTGGGATCCACAAAGCATAGAAAAGATCACGCGCACGTTGCTCTTCTTTTCCATGGTTTTTACGCATTTCGAGAAAGTCAAAAACATCGGCATGCCAAGGTTCCAGATACATCGCAAAGGATCCTTTGCGTCGGCCACCTCCTTGGTCCACGTAACGTGCTGTATCGTTGAACACTCTCAGCATGGGAACAATGCCATTTGAGGTTCCGTTCGTGCCTTTGATATAAGACCCTTTTGCACGGATGTTATGCATCGCAAGACCGATGCCTCCAGCGCTTTGAGAAATTTTCGCGCACTGCTTTAATGTGTCGTAGATCCCTGAAATACTATCCTCTTTCATTGTCAGAAGAAAGCAACTAGACATTTGTGGCTTAGGTGTACCTGCATTAAAAAGGGTAGGAGTCGCATGCGTGAACCAACCTTCACTGAGCATGTTATAGGTCTTCACCACAGAATCTAAATCGTCCTTGTGAATTCCCACACTTACTCTCATAAGCATGTGTTGTGGACGTTCAGAGATTCCACCGTTCATCTTTAACAAATATGAACGCTCTAACGTTTTAAATCCAAAGTAATCGTAGCTGAAATCTCGGTCGTAAATGATTTGCGAATCTAGAAATTCAGCGTTCTCTTGAATGATTTCGTGAACATCCTCAGCGATCAAACTGGCGGGGTCGCTTGTGACGGGGTCTACATAGTTGTAAAGGTCATTCATGGTCTCTGCGAATGACTTCTTTGTAGCCTTGTGCAGATTGCTCACAGCAATGCGACTCGCAAGAGAAGCGTAGTCGGGATGAGTGACAGCATTTGTGGCCGCAACTTCTGCTGCGAGATTGTCTAATTCAGTGGTTGACACTCCGTCATAAACGCCTTCGATTACCCTCATAGCGACACGCTGTGGGTCTACGGATTCGTGGAGACTGTAACAAAGTTTTTTTATTCGAGCTGTAATCTTGTCGAATTGAACAAATTCACGTCTTCCGTCGCGTTTAATTACGTACATGAAAAATATCTTGAGGTTGGTTCAGGTAATTCAATGGGAATTTCACTTAAAAGTCGGCATCCATACTGAAGCTTTTTGAGTCTTCAGAACCGTGATTCATAACGCCAGCTTTTTGGTATTCACCCACTCTTTTCTCAAAGAAATTGGTTTTCCCTTGAAGTGAAATCATATCCATGAAATCAAATGGGTTGGTTGCATTGTAGATTTTTTCGTTTCCGAGTTCTACAAGCAATCTGTCAGCCACAAACTCGATGTATTGCTGCATGAGATCAGCATTCATTCCAATGAGGCGGACAGGAAGCGCTTCAGTCACAAATTCCTTCTCCATGTCTACAGCATCTGTAATGATTTTCTGTACAGTTGCCTTCGGAAGCTTGTTCACGAGATGGCGATTATATAGGAGACAGGCAAAGTCGCAATGCATTCCTTCGTCACGAGAGATGAGCTCATTTGAGAAAGTAAGTCCAGGCATTAGGCCACGTTTTTTAAGCCAAAAAATGGAGCAAAAACTTCCGCTAAAGAAAATACCTTCTACAGCGGCAAAGGCTACGAGACGTTCAGCAAAACTTCCTTTGTCAATCCATCTTAAAGCCCATTCGGCTTTTGTTTTCACAAATGGCTGCGTTTCAATCGCATTAAAGAGCCTGTCTTTTTCGGCACGATCTTGAATGTATGTGTCAATCAAGAGGGAGTATGTCTCGGAGTGTATGTTTTCCATCATTATTTGGAAACCATAGAAAAATTTTGCCTCGGTATACTGAACTTCCCCTACAAAGTTCTCCGCTAAATTTTCATTTACAATGCCATCAGAGGCAGCGAAGAAAGCGAGAACGTTTTTAATAAAGAAACGCTCGTCGTCATTCAATTTGTCATTCCAATCTACAAGATCCGATGACAAATCAATCTCCTCTGCAGTCCATATGCTCGCTTCTTGTTTCTTGTATTCAGCCCAAATGTCATCGTGCTCAATCGGGAACAAAACAAATCTGTTCGGATTGTCGGTTAAGATGGGTTCATTTACCATTGTGTTTTCGGGCAAGACTTCTTCAATTGCGGCTTGAGTGTCAACGACGTTTAATTCCTTCTCGTTTTTGAGTTCGTTAATATTAAAGGTGGGTTGGTCCATGTCGATTGACTTTAAGGCGCTAATGAATACAGTTTCGGGTGTCTATAAAACCTCAAAGAGGGGGTTTTCATCGACATCTCAAAGAAACGTTCTAGACCCCTATATACGCAAGGTCATTTAGTTCACATTTGCATGTAGTTTTTAACACTCTTGTTAATAACTTAGGCTAAGTATCTGTCAGTCAGCATCCAGCGAGGTGTTTTGGATGTTGGATTTATGTCGGTATTGATGTAATCACCTGTTTTTTTGGCACGATTCTTTCTGGCAATAAAAGCATGATTCAATCGAGGTCTATGTGGGGCAGTGGTTGCGTACTTTTGCACAATGCTTAAAGGGCTTTTAAAAATATTTCTTGGAGATAAATCATCGAGTGACCTGAAGGAAATTCAGCCGATCGTCGATGACATACTGATTGCAGAAAAGGAACTTCTGTCTATTTCTGCGGATGAACTTCGTGCCAAAACATCATTGTTGCGTTCTCGGATTACAGATTTTATCTCGGGATTGCAAAATGAAATTGATACTTTACTTGAACAGGCAGCATCTATGCCTGAGTCAGACCTCGATGCGAAAGAAGCCGTTTTTGAAAGAGTTGACAAACTCGAAGACGAAATTAATGTGCAACTCGAAGTTGTTCTTGCAGAAATTCTTCCTGAGGCTTTTGCCATCATCAAAGAAACCGCAAAACGATTTTCTGCTGAAGAAGACATTGAAGTAACGGCTTTGGACTTCGACAAGGACATCGCTGCTTCTCGTGATATGGTATCCATAAAGGGAGACAAGGCCTACTGGTCAAAACATTGGAAAGCTGCCGGTTCAGATGTTTCTTGGGACATGGTTCACTACGATGTACAGCTCGTAGGTGGCGTTGCATTACATAGAGGAAGTGTGGCCGAGATGCATACAGGAGAGGGAAAGACGCTGGTGGCGACGTTGCCAGTGTTCTTGAATGCACTCACAGGAAGAGGTGTGCATCTGGTGACGGTCAATGATTATTTGGCGCGTAGAGACTCGGAGTGGATGGGTCCTATTTATGAATTCCATGGTTTGACAGTTGACTGTATTGACAGACATCAACCGAACAGTGAGGCGCGTCGAGAAGCTTATAAATGTGACATCACGTTTGGCACAAACAATGAGTTTGGATTTGATTACTTGAGAGACAACATGGCCCAAAAGCCAGAGATGCTCGTACAACGCCGACATCACTATGCCATTGTTGATGAGGTCGATTCAGTACTTATTGACGAGGCGAGAACGCCTCTTATTATAAGCGGACCCACTCCCAAAGGTGATGAGCAGGAATTTGAAGCGCTGAAACCGATGGTAGTCAAGTTGCTTCAGGTTCAGCAAAAAGCAGTTCAGGCTTTCTTGCTCGAGGCGAAGAATCTTTTGAAGGAGAATCTGTCAAAAAGTGAAAAAGAAAGTGCAGGGCTTTCACTTTACAGAGCGTTCCGTGGACTTCCTAAGTCGAAGCCGCTGATTAAGTTTCTGAGCAATGAAGGAATGCGTCAGTTGCTCCTTAAAGTTGAGGCCATTTATCTGGCAGACAATCAAAAGGAAATGCACAAGGCTGATGCCGAACTTTTCTTTGTGATCGACGAGAAACAGAATCAAATTGAACTTTCTGAAAAAGGAATCGTCTTTCTAACTCAAGGGATGGATGACGATGCGTTCTTCACAATGCCGGACATTGCAACAGAACTTGTAAACGTCGACAACTCTTCAGCATCTGATGACGACAAGCTCGCAAAGAAGCAAGAGGTCATGCAAGATTACGGAGTGAAATCTTCACGGATTCATTCTATGAATCAACTTCTGAAAGCTTACACGTTATTTGAAATGGATATCGAGTACGTGATCATGGACAACAAGGTGAAGATTGTCGATGAACAGACCGGTCGTATTATGGACGGTCGTCGTTATTCAGATGGACTTCACCAAGCCATCGAGGCAAAAGAAAACGTAAAAATTGAAGCTGCGACACAGACTTATGCGACAGTAACACTGCAGAATTTCTTCAGGATGTATCACAAGTTAGCTGGAATGACAGGTACAGCGGAGACTGAGGCGGGCGAGTTTTGGGATATTTATAAATTGGATGTAAAAGTCATCCCTACAAACAGGCCTATAGCAAGAGATGACAAAGAGGATCTTGTTTACAAAACAAAGAGGGAGAAGTACAATGCCGTCATTGATCATGTGTCAATTTTGAGCAAATCTGGTCGTCCGGTTCTTGTCGGAACCACCACAGTGGAAGTCTCGGAATTGCTTTCTCGAATGCTTGATATGCGCGGACTGGAGCACCAAGTTCTGAATGCAAAACGTCATCAACAGGAGGCCGAGGTGGTCACACGAGCGGGTCAAGCAGGGACCATTACGATTGCCACGAATATGGCTGGTCGTGGTACAGACATTAAATTGAGTCAACAAGTGAAAGAAGATGGTGGTCTGGCCATTGTCGGAACAGAACGTCATGACTCACGTCGTGTAGACAGACAACTTAGAGGTCGGTCCGGACGTCAAGGAGATCCAGGTTCGTCACAGTTCTATGCCTCTTTAGAAGATGATTTAATGCGTCTATTTGGCTCTGATCGAGTTGCGAAGATGATGGATCGGATGGGTCACAAAGACGGAGAAGTCATCCAACACAAGATGATCTCTAAATCGATTGAACGTGCGCAAACGAAAGTAGAGGAAAACAATTTCGGGATTCGCAAACGTCTCCTTGAGTATGATGATGTGATGAATGCGCAACGTGAAGTGATTTACAAGCGAAGAAGAAATGCGCTGAAGGGAGACAGAATCAGGACTGACATTGCAAACATGTTCTTTGAATTGGTTGAGGTGAATGTTGATTCTACTCATCCGGTGAAAGATTATGACGGTTTCCGCTTTTCAATGATTTCTAATTTCGGAATGGAAGCTCCCGTTTCTGAAAGCGAATTTGAAGCATCAAACACCGATGATTTGGTTTATTTGTGCTATAAAAAATCGGAAGCGCATTACAGAGATAAAATCGCAGATTTAGCCAGAAGAGCCCATCCTGTGATTCAAAAAGTACACGACGATGACACAAACGATTTCGAGAATATCCTCGTTCCGTTTACAGATGGTCGCAAGACGATTCAAATAAGTGCAAACATTCATGAGAGTGTTGCGACGGAGGGTCAGAGTGTCATGAAAACTTTGGAGAAGCAAATCGTCCTTGTAATCATTGATCAGCATTGGAAAGAGCATCTCAGATCTATGGATGACCTTCGAACAAATGTGCAGCATGCCCGCCATGAGCAGAAAGACCCACTTTTAATTTACAAGTTTGAGTCATATGAGCTTTTCAAGCAGATGATCCAAAAGATCAATGCTGAGGTTGCATCCTTTTTGATGAAATGTACGATCCCCACAAACACAGGTGAACAGCCAGTTCGTCAAGCAAAAAGGCAAGCCGCGACTCCATTAGGTACGACCTCAAAAGCAGGGGTGCAAAACATCGCTCAGCAAAATTTGTCTGGAGGCGCTCCAAGAGGGGGTTCGATTTCTCCTGGCCAGCCCAGCATGTCTCAGGAACAAGCACGTCCCAAGCCAGTCGCTCCTATTCGAACAGAGAAGAAAGTTCAGCCCAATTCTCCTTGCCCATGTGGTTCTGGGAAGAAGTACAAGAAGTGTCACGGCTAGTCAGACGATAAGATCTCTTTTGGCGCCTTGATTTTTAAGCCACACGTTTCCTTCATTAGTTTTGAAAATAGGCGACATGTTTCGGGAGTTTGCACACTGTCGGTGGTGTGTACCAATAAATCGAATGATTCAAGAGGCGTCCCGTTTTTTGTCAATTGAGAGATTCTCTTTGTCCAAAGATTTAATCTCTCCTCATCAGATTTGTGCCCATCATACCCTCCAAACCGTACGATTAAGAATTTCGTGGTCAGTCTCATGTGCAACGCATCTCGCCTGCCGGCTGTATCGCTAATTACGGCACCTATACCCAGTTCGGACAACAGTTTCCATATCGCCTCAGCACCTTCGCCTCCCTCAAACCAGTCCGGGTGACGAAATTCAATGGCCATTTTCAAATCCCTCGGCCACGCTTTTAAATATGCACCAAGTTTCTCACTATGCTTGGGTGCGTAATGAGGAGGCAGTTGTAAAAATGCAGTGCCAAGTTTGTTGCCAAGTGCTGAAATACCCGCAATAAAATCGTCCGTCGGACCCTCACAATTCCCAAACCGTCTGTAATGAGAAATTAAAGCGGGAAACTTGGGGCAGAAAACAAAGCCATCCGGCATTTCATCAGCCCATGCTGCCATTTTTTCAGGGGAGTAGATTCTATAGTGCGTCGCATTAAATTCAAGTGAACCGAATTGTCTTCCATAATGACCGGCCCATGTTCGCATCGGATCTTTCTTGGGATAGACCTTGCCTCTCCAAGGCCTCACGGTCCACATTGTACCCCCTGTCCTTACAGCTGTTGAAACCTGATTTGGATTGTTGTTGTTTCCAATCGTCTTCCACTCAATTTGGCATTCGGGCAACGTCCAGTCTATGCCTTCAAGTTCCTGATGTGTATCGAGTTTTCCAAACTTCACGCTACGAATCTAACCCCTACACTTGTGAATTACACGATTAAACCCACGATATTCATTCGATCATTGTAGGGATGATTTTTACCAGAAAATTTTTAAGTCAAGCGCTACTCGAGGGGATTGCACCCCTTACTTGTCTCACGTGCGCCGAACCTGTTCCGTTTGAAGCTCATGTTGCTGGAGTGTGCAGTTTTTGTGTCATGAACTGGGGAATTTTCGAATCAGACAAGACTTCGATCACGTTGTTTCGAGAACGGTTTTATGCGGAGTGGATCGCAGGGGGTTTCCGACTTCGGGATTCAGGGACAAGAGCAATCATCCACAGGTGCAAATACGGAGGGGACCCGAAATGCATCAAGGTCCTTGGCAGGTGGATGGGTCACAGGTGGCCTCCTCCTCCGAGTGGATCCGTCCTGACACCGATTCCCATTCATTGGAAAAGAAGATTACAGCGAGGATATAACCAAGCAGAGATTTTCGCAGCTGGCATGGCCGAAGTTTGGGGAGTCGAGGTTGATGGGGGCGCACTCATTCGGGTAAAGCATGGAAAATCTTTAACGGGATCAAGTAGACAAGGTCGTGGAGAAGCTTTAAAACAGACCTATGGATTCGATCACAAAGTGAAATCAGATCCACGTCTTGTCATCCTTGTAGATGATGTGTTGACGACTGGCGCAACGCTAAGGGCCTGTAGAGATATTTTGGAAAAACAAGGTCGAAAAGTAGTGGGTGCAGTCGTTCTTGCGATGGCTTGATGAGTGAGTATATTTGCCACAGACACAGATGGGATTACAATCAGAAATAGTAGGTCAGGTTCGCGCCCTTGTTGCTGGGGAGGAGAATGTTGTGGCAAATCTCGCGAACACATCGGCCCTGTTGATGAGTGCTACATCGTGGCATTGGGTGGGTTTTTATCTGGTTGATAAAACGAAAAACGAATTGGTCCTGGGACCGTTTCAAGGGCCTGTCGCGTGTACAAGGTTGAGTATGGGCCGAGGGGTTTGTGCCAAATCATGGGCGCTAAAACAAACAATTGTGATTGACGATGTGGAGTCTTTTGAAGGTCATATTGCTTGTAGTTCGCTCTCAAAATCAGAAGTTGTCGTTCCCATTCTATATGATGGAGTCGTGGTGGGAGTGTTGGATATAGACAGTGTTGAATTAAATGGTTTTTCTTCTTCGGATGTTAAAATTCTAGAGGAGGTCGTCCAAATTATAGAGGCACAATGGCGCGGATAGGCACACGTTTTTCAGGAATAATAGTTCTTTATCTCCTCAGCATGTCATGTGCCCAAATGGGCGTTCCATCTGGCGGTGAGGTCGATCTAACGCCGCCGGAAATAATTTCAATGTCTCCCGCACTTGGCGCAACAGATGTGTCTGTCGAAGCAGGAGGAACGATTGAAGTGATATTCGATGAATATGTGAATGTTCGCGAGCTTGGTGCACAGCTTCTTGTTTCTCCCCCCCTTTCAACACCGATTGAGTGGCGTATGCGTGGTAAAACAGTCACATTTACTTGGCTTGAGCCATTAATTGACAATGTGACCTACGTGTTTCAATTTGGGGATGCGGTGATTGACGTCCATGAAGGGAATCCAACAGATGACTTTATACATGCTTTTTCTACCGGCGCGGATTTGGACACCCTGTCTTTGAGCGGTACCGTTGTGGATGCTTTTTCTGGGTCCGCGATGACAAGGGTGAGAATTTTCTTATTTGATTCAGAAGAGACAGGGGATTCAATCGCAAAAGGCCTCAAGCCGCAGTTTATGGGAACCACAGATGAGCAAGGATTCTTCACAATCAGGTATTTACCTGTGGGAAATTACAGGGTGATGGCCGTTGATGATCAAGATAGAAATTATCAGTGGACCACAGGGGAGTCATTGGCTATTTGCGAGGATACAATTCGGGTCACAGGCCATGATACTCTGAAAAGCAATATGAGGATGCAGGCGACCCCGATGTCAGTCGTCAAGTACTTTGTTCATTCTGTGAGGGATTCTTTGGGACTTGTCCAAATAGAAATGAGTCAGAAATTCACGCCCAGTGACTCCGTAGATGTAGGTTCTCAAAAGAGTCATTCCGAAGGGGTGAATTTGTGGGTCTGGGGTGATCACATCGAGAACCATTCGGTCGTTTGGCCTGGCATAGACACTTTGGCTGTTTCTGAAATAAATATTGAGGATGCGGTAGGTTTTGAAGCCACACAAGGCCCAGGCGGTAAAATCGCAACAACGAATAAAGTTGAAATTCAATTTACGCGCCCCATAGAAGGGACGGTTGACACTCTATTTGTTGTCACTGGGATTGATTCTTCTGAGGTGCAAATAGATTCGATTTGGACAAAAGAAAACGATCCGTTTTCAATTGAAATCGCAGGGCAGTTTAACAGAGGGAATAGCTTCGAAATCATGCTCATGCCCGGTGCTGTGCAAGGTCAAGGAGCGCAGGAGTTGCAGGACACTTCATCTTTTAAATGGAGCATCTTTCAAAGCAACGAGCTCGGAGAAATAGAGGTGATCATCCATCAAGTAGGATGGCTACAACTTATTTCTGCAAATGGAGAAGTGACAAAAGAAATGGAGTTAACCGAAGGTCAACCAGCCATCTTTAAAGATCTTACGCCTGGGACTTACAGCTTAAAATGGAAAGGGGATTCAAATCAAAATGGATCTTGGGAATCTGTGAGTCTGTCCCAGTGGAAATCTCCAGAAGCCTCTCAAATGTTGAATACCAAGGTGAAAGTGAAAGCAGATTGGCGCCACCAAATACAATGGCTAGACTAGGAAGCCCATGCTTTAACAGTTTGATTTTATCGATTCATTTTATTGCATCCGTGAGGATTTGTCCAAACCGTGCAATGTCCTCAAAAGAATTGTAAAGTGGCACAGGAGCCATTCGAATAACGTCTGGTTCACGCCAGTCAACTACGACACCCGAAGCAGAAAGCTTGTCGTAAAGATCACGACCCTGTCCATGTGCAACGATGCTAAGTTGACATCCTCGTTCCTCGGGATTTGAAGGGGTGAGAATTTCCAGGTCTGTTTCTGTAACAGCTGCAACTGCATGAATCGTTTTTTCTAAAAATGAAGTGAGTCGAATGGATCGTTCTCTTAATGCATCAATTCCACCAGCAGATTCAAAAATATCAAGGGAAAGCTTGTGAATTGCCATGTTTAGAACGGGAGCATTGCTGAGCTGCCATGATTCGGCTGTCCCCATACTTGCATAGTCTGGCTCCATCTTAAAACGCGAATCCTTGTCGTGACCCCACCAACCTTCAAAACGTGGAAGTTGTGTTGTGTGATGACGTGAATGTATGAACGCACCCCCTACTGCCCCAGGACCCGAATTTAAATATTTATAACTGCACCAGCACGCAAAATCGACTCCCCAATCATGCAGTTTGAATGGCACATTGCCAACACCATGAGCGAGGTCGAATCCACAAAGAGCACCTACTTGATGTGCAGCTTTTGTGATTCGTTCAAGATTATGCAACTGTCCATTGTAATAATTAACCCCCCCGATCATCACAGTTGCGAGCTCTTCTCCGGCATCAGAAATTGCTTTTTCAATATCTTCTATCCGCAGCAGATGTTCTCCTTCTCTTGGCGCAATTTCTATGAGATCTTCATCTGGATTTCCCCCATGAAAACGTATTTGGCTTACTAGCGTATATCGATCCGAAGGGAAGGATTTAAGTTCGCAGATAATCTTCGTGCGCCTGGCTGAAGGACGGTAAAAGCTGACGAGTAAAAGGTGCAGGTTGACAGTTAACGCGTTCATCGCGATAACTTCAGTGGGCTCGGCCCCCACCATGGCCGCCAGTCTTTCACTGAAAAGTTCGTGATAATGCATCCATGGATTACGAGCACGGAAATGACCCTCTACGCCGAATTCTGCCCAATCATCAAGTTCTATCTGTAAAATCTTAGACGCTTCACGAGGTTGTAGCCCCAAACTGTTGCCTGTAAAATACAACGTGTCCTTTCCGTTGTGTTGAGGAATAAGAAATTGTTCTCTGAATTTACTTAAAGGATCAGAGGCATCTAATGCGCACGCAAAATCTATTGTTGGAAGAGTGGACTTCATTGTGCAAATCTACATTACGCTAAATGAAACAGAGCGCGCTTATCGGTAAAGCACACATTTGTACCACAAGGATTCCGTCGAGAACAATGGTGTGATATATTTCATGTCGATTTATCCCAGCAAAAGGAGGCGAAACAAAGGGTATGGTAACGACAGCATGTATGCCTAAAGCAATCCCCACATAACCATTAATTGATTGCGATGCAGCGAGTCCAAACCACAAAATTGCCGAAGACCCGACGAGAATCATCGCCCAATATAACGATGAAGCAACCCCAATTGTTTGTGGCATAGTTTTCATGTCCAATCGGTCTATGTCTAGATCTCTCACATCGAAAGGAATGGTAAGTCCTGCAATATATAATCCCCGGGAAAGGACGATGGCAAGCACAGTCCACACATCTACATCATACTCTAAACCAGTTAAGTAAATCGGGAGTATGACCGTGGCGATTGCCCACACCAAAGAAATGAATGGCAATTTTAAATAGGGAATTTCTCTCGCAGGAACCATTGCATACATAAGACCTGTGGTGATTAAAAAGAGGCCTACAATAAGCGTCGAAGTGGAGAGCATCACATCCACAAATAAAAAAGCCGCAACCACGATTGAGGCCCAAATAATGAACAATCCCAACCCGTAGCTCTTCATATATGCATTTCTTTCTGCGGGAGCAGATGATGGAAAAAACATGGTTTTTATGAATCGTTGTGTTGTGTATCCCAGCCCTGTTAAGGCGCCAACAATCAATGCCGCTTGAAAAAACGCCCCTTCCAAGCCCAATGCAAATCCAGACAAATACACGGTTACGCCAGCCCCCAGTGCGATGACAATGTGAGAAAATCCCAGGATCTTAATAAGTCGCATGATGCAAAGGTGAGAAATTCATCTCATAAGATGATGTTTCGCAAGCTTCAAGATATATTTGCTTTTTTTTAGTTGCTCAATTTTTACATTTCTTCATATGGAAATTGGAAGTTTTGCCTCAAGGCATATGGGTCCTCGTTTTGAAGACCAAAAATCAATGCTCTCAGCCATTGGCTACGGCTCAATTGATGAACTTATTGACAAAACCGTTCCTGCGGCGATACGACTTAGGGAACCGTTAAATCTCCCGAGTGCATTGACGGAAAGCGAATATCTAGAACATCTAGATGAACTCGCTTCAAAAAATTCAACGTTTAGAAATTATATCGGGATGGGGTATTACCCCACCGAAGTTCCCAGCGTAATACGTCGAAATATATTGGAGAATCCGGGTTGGTATACTGCGTATACTCCGTATCAAGCTGAGATTGCTCAAGGCCGACTTGAAGCTTTGTTGAATTTCCAAACAGTGGTTTGTGATCTTACAGGAAAGGAAATGGCAAATGCTTCTTTGCTAGACGAGGGGACGGCAGCTGCAGAAGCGATGGCGATGCTGTTTTCTGCGCGACCTAGAAAGCAAGAAAAAGCCGGTGCAAATACCTTTCTTGTTGACACAGCTGTTTATCCCCAGACTTTTGACGTGATGAAGACCAGGGCGTCGTCTTTAGGGATAAATCTTCTCGAACTTCCACGTTCGGAGTGGATCTTTTCAGGTGATATGTACGGCTGCTTGTTGCAATATCCGGATGCGAATGGAGAGGCTGAAAACCTTGAGGATTTGGTTTCTTTGGCACATGAATCAGACGTCAAAGTAGTGATGGCTACGGATCTTATGGCCCTTCTTATGTTGAAGAGCCCAGGCGAAATGGGCGCCGATGTCGTGGTCGGGAACTCACAAAGATTTGGCGTTCCGATGGGTTATGGAGGGCCTCATGCCGCATTTTTTGCAGCGGATGTGATCTATAAGAGAAACTTTCCTGGCAGAATCATCGGGGTGAGTATTGACCGCAGCGGAAACCCTGCTTTGAGAATGGCGTTACAAACCAGAGAGCAACATATACGCCGAGACAAAGCAACCTCAAATATTTGTACCGCCCAAGCCCTCCTTGCTGTGATGGCATCGATGTTTGCCGTTTATCATGGACCGCATGGCCTCAGAGCGATCGCTGAGAGAATTCATAAGCGGACGAAATCACTCGCTACAGCTTTGGGCTCAAATTCTGGAATGACAGTCGTCAACCACTGCTACTTTGACACACTGAAAATTCACGTTCAAGGGGGTGCAGATGAGATCAATTCTTTAACTGCGAGAGCAACGGCACTCAAGATTAACCTCCGTTACTTTAACGATGGTGAGCATGTAGGTGTTTCTCTCAATGAAAGAACAAATATCGAAGACCTTACAAATCTTTGTTCTGCATTTGGTGTACCTATTATACAAGGTGTTGGCGTCGATCGTGCCTTTTTCGGGACCCTCTATCGCGAGGTGGATTATTTAGATCATGTTGTCTTTAATTCTTACAGGTCTGAAACGGCCATGATGAGATATATTAAATACCTTGAGGACAGAGACTTCTCTTTGGTACATGGAATGATCCCTTTGGGGTCTTGTACGATGAAACTGAACGCAGCGACAGAACTTATCCCTATTGCATGGTATAAATTCGCAGAGCTTCATCCGTTCTGCCCACCAGATCAAGCAAGTGGGATGATAGAAATCCTGAAAAATCTCGAAGAAGATTTGGCTGAAATCACTGGACTTGATCGCGTTACGCTACAACCAAATAGCGGTGCCAATGGAGAGTATACGGGGATGTTGGTGATTCAGGCCTACCATGCAAGCCGTGGGGAGGGACATAGAAAAGTGTGTCTTATTCCTTCCAGTGCACATGGCACAAATCCTGCCAGTGCAGTCATGGCTGGATTAAGTATCGTCGTCGTAGGTTGTCAGAAAAATGGGGATATTGATATAGATGACCTCAAAATGAAGGCAGCACTACACAGTGAAAATCTAAGTTCAATTATGATTACCTACCCCTCCACGCATGGCGTGTATGAGGAAGGAATTTTAGAAATCACAGAGACCATTCACGCTCACGGAGGACAAGTGTATATGGATGGCGCAAATATGAATGCTCAGGTAGGGCTTACAAGTCCAGGGAATATTGGAGCGGATGTTTGTCACCTCAACCTTCACAAGACATTTGCGATCCCCCATGGTGGAGGTGGACCCGGTGTAGGTCCTATAGGTGTCGCCAAGCATTTAACACCGTTTCTACCTGGACACTCCGTAGTGCATAAAGGCGGTGAGAAATCTATTTCTGCTGTTAGCTCTGCGCCTTTCGGAAGTGCGCTTATAAGCCTCGTGCCATATGCTTACTTACGAATGTTGGGTCAGAAAGGAGTCACCCAAGCGACAGAAGTAGCTATTTTAAACGCAAACTATCTCAAATCACGTCTTGAAGGATCTTACGACATTCTATATCAAGGAAGCAACAATACTGTTGCACATGAAATGATTATTGATTGCCGTTCATTTAAATCGTGTGGGATAGAAGTCACAGATATCGCCAAACGTCTTATTGATTACGGTTTTCATGCCCCAACGATGTCGTGGCCAGTTGCAGGAACGATGATGATCGAACCTACAGAAAGCGAGTCCAAAGAGGAATTGGATCGTTTTGTGGATGCTTTATTAAGCATCCGAGAAGAGATAAGATCAATCGAAAATGGAGAAGTAGATATCACTGACAACGTCTTAAAAATGGCGCCTCATACTATTTCGGAAGCCACTGCTTCAGAATGGTCTCATCCATATTCAAGAGAAATGGCAGTGTACCCAGTGGAAGGTCTGAAAACACGAAAGTTTTGGGCTCCAGTGGCACGCGTAAATGACACGTATGGAGACAGAAACTTAGTCTGTAGCTGCCCACCAATTTCTGATTTTATGGAAGATGAAGCAGAAGCTATCCACATGTGATACTTATCAAGTAGAGAATAAACATTTGTATCAAGCACTTACGGCTTTATATTTGCGATACGAACTCGATTTATAAACCCATAATAGGCTCAATATGAAGCAAATATACTTTTTAATTTCCGCGATGTTCATAGGGACACTCGCAAACGCACAGGTTAAAATGCCTGTTCAAGCTGCTAAGGACGTTCAAGCGTCAAGCGTATACTTAAACACCGAGGCTCCTGTACAAGCTGCAAGAGCGGTCTTTTGGTCACACGATTGTGATGTAAACGATTGTAGTGACTGGTCTTTTGACAATGGAGCTTATGAAGTAGGTGCACCATGGACAGACATAGATATTTCTTTTGAGTGCACCACTGATGGGCCTGCTGGACCCTATAATCAATGGGCAGGTGGTTCTGGAGACGGGTCCGCAGCGAGTTCGATGAATTCAACAACATCTTCAAATGGAACAATCATGGTTGATTCTGATCTTTTCGGAGCAGATGCCAACTACGATGCGAATTGGGTGGAAAACTGCTGGTTCCAAACTGTGGCTCCTATTGACTGTTCAGAGCACCCTTACGTCAGCATCTCTCTAGAGACGAGATACCGTTGCTGGGACAATGGTGGTTCTGACGACAGTGAGAAATGTCTGATCGAAGTGAGTCGTGACGGAGTAAACTGGCCTGCAATTGACAGCTGGGATGAAGCTTCTGGAACGGTAGATTACGGTGGGGGAGCAGATCCTGTTCTTTCTCGTAAAGAAGTATTCCCTGGATATGGAACAAGTGATACATCGGACAATCCTTCTCTGTTGGAGTTTGATATCACTGATGCTGCTGGAGGGCAAGCCGAAGTTTACGTTCGTTTCCGTTGGTCTGGAACTTGGGGGTACAGCTGGGAAATTGACGATATTAAAGTCTACGACACTCCTGCAAATGACACGCGTATTGACAACTACTTGAGCTACACAGACTATGAGCGTACAGGATATTACGAGTACGGTGCTTGGCCGCTTTCTCAAATCCCTGCGGATCTTGCCGCTGCGGCTAAGGTTTATAACGTAGGTTTTGAAGGTCAAACAAACGTTACGCTTAATGTTACTGCTGCTGGCGTAACTACATATTCTAACTCTATATCTCTTGCGTATGCTTCAGCGGACACTTTGTCTGCAGCTTACTTGCCTACTGCTCTTGGTCCTGTCACTGTTGACTACCTTCTTACGGCTGATGCAGCTGACGAAAACCCAGACAATAACATGGCATCTCAGTCATTCGAGGTCACAGACCTTTCTTGGGGACGTGACGAAGGAACTCCTATATACGCTGCTCCTTCAGATGGTACGGATGATTATATCACCGTTTCTCTTTTCGATATTGTAGATGATGTCGTTATTTACGCAATCGACGTTGCGGTGATGGCTGGTTCTGAAACAGGCACATCTATCATCACTCACCTTTTTGACGGTTTTGATGACAATTTCCTTGTTGAGCAGTATGGTGGAATTCTTCAGTCTACAGACGAGTTTGATATTATTGCGGGCAACACAAATGAACTTGGAGTCCCTGTTACAAATTGGTACACATTGGTGTTTGATGAACCTTACTTAGCGTCTGCAGGTGATTGGTTAGGCGCAGGATTTGAGCATTATGGAGGATCAAACGTTCAATACGGAGAATCTAAATTTACGCAAGACAACACGGCATTTATTTACGGACCATTCGGATCAGGGTCTGCATACGCCTGGTATTACACAAATGAGGTACCTATGGTTCGTTTAAACTTAAACCCAAACGCTGTGAATACGATTTCAGAAGAGACCGTGAACACGACTGGTTTTGAGATGTTCCCTAGCTTCCCGAATCCTACAAACGGAGTAACACGTGTTCAGTTCCGCCTAGATCGTGCAGCGGATGTAAACTTCGAAGTCATCGATCTCACTGGAAAGGTTGTTTATACTTTAGATATGGGCACACAAGCTCCAGGCTACAACAGTATCTCTGTTGATGCTTCTGAATTTGCTGCAGGTGTTTACACATACACATTATCTGTCGATGGGCAGCGATCAACAGATCGTTTAATGGTCAAGTAAGATTATCTGAAACTATTTATAAAAAGGGAAGGCCGTTCGGTCTTCCCTTTTTTTTACGTAATTTGCCGTTCAAATATTTTTTTTACCAATCTCCATACCTAAGAATATGAAACATTTGACTTTAACTCTTGTAGCTATTTGCATTTTTGCAATCGCTTCTGGCCAGCGCTTGGAAACACTCCACAGCTTTGCGCACTCTATTACTGCTGCGACTCAATTAGACGCACATAACGCCCTTACAGCAGGTGTTGAAGCCCGTTCCTCACAACGTGGAGGCGGTAACATCCTATTTTCGGAGGATTTCTCTAACGGATTTGATGGGATTAACGGAAACGGAGCATGGACAACTTCAGATAACGCGAATGATTCTCTTTGGGTTTATGTAGCACCAGGCAATGCTGGGTACTATTCAAATGGTGATGCAACAGGCGTTTCTCACCCAGGCGGAGAATATTCAACAAACATTGGACCCCTCGAATCAGGGACTCCTGAAAACGGTTGGATGATTTTTGACTGTGACTACTTTAACACACCAATAGCGACAGGTGTTCAAGACACTGATGGGTCTTTAACGAGCCCTTTGATCGACTTTACAAATGACGGATCAGTCATCTTAAATTGGGACCAGTACTTCCGTTACTGCTGCTACCCTTATGCGCCTATCTATGTGGATGTAACAAATGATGCTGGAGTAACTTGGACTACATTTGATGGACACGGATCATTTATTGAAGCTGCAAATACAGCTTCTGCAAATCCACTCCCATCTACACTTGATATTAGCTGTGTTGCTGCTTACAGTGACTCTGTTCAAATCCGATTCACATACACACAAGCTCCTGAAACGGGGAATGCATACAGTCACTACTATTGGGGCATTGATGATGTCGTTGTGAGTTCAAACGACAACGCGGATGACCTTGCGATGGTTCAGCTTACAAATGGAGACATTTGGAATGTTTGGGAATACAGAGTAACGCCTATGGAGCAAGCAATTTCAGCTGCTGACGGTGGCGTTCTTGCCGGGGTTTTATACCGCAACAACGGAACAGATAACCAAGAAGACGTAGCCGTTCTTGTCGAAGTTTTAAATGAAGCTGGCGATGAAGTTCTGGCTTCTGTCACAGAAACACTTGCGACAGTATACTCATTTGCAAACGGTCTTAACTGCCCAGCAAACTCTCAGGACACTCTCTATATTGCAACTGGATGGGAGCCTTCTACAACAGGAAACTACATCCTGCGTTCTACGATTACTTCTGGCAGCAGTACAGATGCTTCTCCAGAGGACAACACCATGTCTAAGGTGATTGTTTACACCGATGATGAATACGGTCATGACGATGAGGCTGCACTCGATGGAGAGATGTTCCCACGCGAGTCTGATTTGCCTGGTCTATACGACCCATCTGGTCAAGGTAATTTCTATCACATGGTCAATTCTGGATCTACAGCATATGGTATTACAGTTGAGTTTGGTGCAAATTGTGGCCTGAGCATAGGTGGGGATGTTGCGGAGTTAGAATTCGAATCTCGTCTATATTTCTACGACAATACAGTAGGTATTACTGACAGTCCTTTCGAGAGCACTTTCTGGACATACGATACAGACTGGAGCAATGCAGGACCGATATATTTGGCGTTTGAGGATCCCATTGAGCTAGATGCTGATGCAGTTTACTTCGCAGGTGTGATTGCTGAGTATGAAAGCGAGGGTGGGCTTACAGTGAACGCACAGTTAAATAGCGATACAGACAACAGTACTGGAGAGTACAATGTTACGGGTGCAGGAGATTATGTTTGGTTTACATCTCAAACATACACACCATCAGTACGTCTTATTCTTGGAGAGAGAGTTGCTGTCGATGAATTGGCTTCTCTAAACGGAATCAACCTCGGTCAGAACACGCCAAATCCGGCGACAAACTCAACTGTATTCAGCTTTGAAATTTCTCAAAGTCGTTCCATTGCATTTGAGGTACGTGATCTAAGCGGAAGAGTTGTTGCCCGTATTAATGAGGGAACACTTGGAGCAGGGAACCACACGATTACGTATGACGTAAGCGCTCTTTCTAGCGGATTATACACTTATACGTTGATTGCAGATGACATTTCAGTCACGAAAAAGATGGTTGTTCGCTAGTCGTAACACCTAATATTTACTACCAATTGAAGAGGTATTCTTAATTGAGTGCCTCTTCTTTTTTTTGTTATTTTTATTCTGAGTACTTTCGCACCATGGGATTGAAAGCATCTTTAAGTAAACAATTTGCCAGGGCGGCCATGGTAGAATTGACAATCAGGTCGTCTCAACCGGTATCTGTCCAGTTGAAACAGCTGAACGATATTGTTAAAACGGCAGCAAAAACCGCATTTGGAAAAGATCACGGATTGCGTGATGGAATGTCATTGGAATCTTTCCAAAGAGCTGTTCCCGTGAACGACTACGAGGGTCTTAAAAGCTACTTGGATAGGGCTGTTGCCGGAGAAAAAAATGTGATGTGGCCTGGGAAACCTATCTACTTCACAAAAACGAGTGGGACGACCTCAGGCATTAAGTATATCCCGATTACAGAAGAGAGCCTATCAAACCATATATCTGGAGCGAGAAACGCATTGCTTGCGCAAATAGTAGGCTCAGAAAATGCAAATTTTGTGAGCGGGAAGATGATTTTCTTGCAGGGAAATCCAGAATTAGACAAAACGGAAGGAGGGATACCTCTTGGAAGGTTGTCGGGTATCGTTGCGCACCATGTGCCCAAATATCTTCAACGGAGTAGTTTGCCATCTATGAAGACAAACTGCATTGATGATTGGGAGGATAAACTTGATGCGATTGTCAAGGAAACTGCGCACCAGGATTTACGTCTTGTGAGTGGTATTCCTACTTGGGTTCAAATGTATTTTGAGAAACTTCTTCAGTATACCGGAAAGAAAACAGTACAGGAGGTGTTTCCAAACTTGAGTCTATTTGTTCACGGAGGTTGCGCTTTTGGGCCCTATTCCGAGAAGTTTAAACAATTGCTAGGCTTCGACATTGATCGTGTCGAGTTGTACCCTGCATCGGAAGGGTTCCTTGCTTTTCAAGACAAACCAAATGTTGAGGGTATGCTACTGAATGTAGGAGATGGAATATTCTTCGAATTTATCCCTATGGTTAAATATTTGGCTGGAGACAAGACAAGGATTATGGTTGACAAAGTGGAATTGGGAGTAAACTACGCGGTCATTATTACGACGAACGCAGGCCTGTTTGCGTATGATCTAGGAGATACTGTAAAGTTTGTTTCTCTTGATCCGCTTCGGGTGGTCGTCACTGGCAGGACGAAGCATTTCACTTCTGCTTTCGGGGAACATGTCATCGCTGAGGAAGTGGAAAGTGCGATAGAAGAAGCCACAGAGAAAAATGGAGGTGTCATTTCCGACTTGCATCTTGCGCCTCAGGTAAAACCTAAAAAAGGCAAGCCATACCATGAATGGCTTATTGAATTCGCGAAGCTGCCCAAGGATTTAAAAGCGTTTTCTTCAGATCTGAATCAGGCACTTCGCGATAAAAACACATATTATAACGATCTGCAAAAGGATGGTGCCCTAGCACCAGCTGTGGTTACCCCTCTTGCTTCAGGGACTTTTGTGAATGCCATGAAATCAAAAGGCATGCTGGGAGGCCAAAACAAAATGCCTCGTCTCGCGAACGATAGAACACTGGCGGATTTGCTTCTCAAGTCACAAAAGTGATGAAAATAGTTGCCTTAACTGGGGGGAGTGGATCAGGTAAATCCACGGTTCTTAATGGTTTAAGGGAACAATTCAGTGGAGAAGTAACGATTCTCTCTCTGGACGATTACTACAGGCCTAAAAGCGAACTCCCCAAAGATGACCAAGGGGAGACAAATTTTGATGTTCCGGAAGTTATCAATTACGAGGATCTTGTGAGAGACATGAGATCATTGATGGCGGGTAACATCGTTGAGTTAGACACCTATACCTATAATAAATCGGCAATGATTTCCGAGCGGATTCAAATTAAACCTGCTCCTTGGTTGATTGTAGAAGGCATATTTACCTTGTATCACAAGGATGTACGTGAGATGATTGACATTAAGGCTTTTATTGACGCTTCAGTAGATACCCGTCTTGAAAGACGCAAACATCGAGACCTTACTGTAAGGGGGTATGCGCCAGAAGAGATACAGTATCAGTGGGACAATCACGTAAGGCCTTCAGAATTAAAATTTATTGAACCTTGGAAATCAAAATGTGACATTGTCATCGACAATGAGAACAATTGGAAAATAGGATTAACTCAACTTGTTGAAATGATGGAACTGGTTCACTAAAAACGATTCTATGAAAAAGGCATTTACACTTCCCACCTGCAAGACATGTCAACGCATATTTGACGACTTAAATCCCGAGAAAAATGGATTTGAAATAATAAACATTAAGGCGATGGGTATTTCATGTGATGACCTAGATGCCATGAAAGAACTTAAAGGTTCTTATGAAGCTCTTTTTTCTCGAAGAGCGATGAAGTTTAGAAGCTTGAATTTGCAGGAGAAAGCACTTTCAGAAGATGACTATAGAACTCTTATTTTAGGCGAATACACCTTTCTTAAGCGCCCAGTATTTTTATTTGAAAATGCAGTCACAGTGGGCTCAAGAAAGTCAGAAATTAATAAAGCACGAGAGTTTTTAAATTAAGAAATTGACGAACAGTGGTGGAAATAGCGGCGCAATTTGGGCTCACTTCGCCCTATTTACAGTAGGTGCTATTTATGCTGGAAATTATATTGTTGCGAAGGGGCTCATGCCCGATATCGTAGGTCCTTCCGGATTTATTGTACTTAGAGTAGTGGGTGGAACGGCCATGTTTTTTGCAGTGATGTTGATCTTAAGGGTTTTAGGTGTCGTAAAGATTGAGCGGATCGCAAGAGTCGATTTTCCTCGATTAATTCTATGTGGATTGTCTGGTGTTGCAATCAATCAACTCTGCTTTTTCAATGGTCTGGCCTTGACGAGTCCCATCCACGCTTCTTTAATCATGACCGTCAATCCCATTTTCGTGTTACTGATAAGCGCAATCTTTCTAAGCAACAAGATTACTGCAAGAAAAATAGCTGGGATATGCATAGGAGGAACTGGCGCGGGATTGCTTCTCCTATTCGGCGGTCAAACTTCGGCTGTAGAATCTGGCGCGAGCTGGGAAGGTGATTTGCTCGTATTAATCAATGCTTTTGCGTATGGTATTTATTTGGTGGCGGTGAAGCCACTGATGTCCAAATATCATCCCTTGACAATTATTTCATGGGTGTTCCTTTTTGGGATGGTGTTTGTCTTGCCGATAGGCATGGATCAGGTATTGGATATTCAATGGGCGCTACTCGAGAGACCTCACTTTCAAGGAATTGTATATGTTATTTTGGGGACGACGTTTTTGGCCTATTTGCTGAACATCTTCGCACTCAATAACGTTGCGCCTGTCGTCGTGAGTATCTATATTTATTTGCAGCCTCTTATTGTCGTTTTGCTTGTAGGGATCTTGGCTTTTGTAGGTTCGGGTAATTATCACAACGACATCAATTCATTCACGTGCCTATTCGCATTTGCGATATTCACAGGTGTATGGTTAGTGAGTGTTCCCAAGGGTTGGATAATTGAACGGATTAAGGGTTAATTTGGTCTCATAATTTGAGAACGAAAAAATCATGGCTATTCAAAAACCTTTTAACCTCACGAAATGGATTGAGGAAAACAGAGATTTACTCAAACCACCTGTGGG
>JAQCID010000160.1 GCA_027618855.1 Bacteroidota bacterium
AATGACTCGCAACTTCGTGAAAAAGAAATGCCCATTTGTCAGCCTGTTCATCAATGATTTTTGAAGTAGGCTTGCCAGCACCATGCCCCGCCCCCGTTTCGATACGTATTAACACGGGTCTTTCACCTTGATGAACCGCTTGCAGTCTGGCCGCAAATTTAAAGGAGTGCGCGGGGACAACTCTGTCGTCATGATCCGAAGTCGTCACCATCGTACTTGGATAAGACGTTCCTTCTTTTAAATTGTGGACAGGAGAAAACGAAAACAGATTGTTGAAATCTACTTCAGTGCTGTCTACACATCCGTATTCAGGAATCCACCCCCACCCAATTGTAAATTTATGGTACCTCAGCATATCCATCACACCCACTCCAGGAAATGCAACTGCTGCCAAATCGGGCTGTTGCGTCATGACGGCACCTATCAGCAAGCCCCCATTTGACCGCCCTTCAATGGCCAGGTTTTCAGAATTGGTGTATCCTTCCGATTTTAAATATTCTGCAGCTGCGATAAAATCGTCGAATACATTTTGTTTGTCGAGAAGCATTCCCGCTTTGTGCCAATCCTCTCCGAACTCTCCTCCCCCTCGTAAATTAGGCATGGCATAGACGCCTCCCCTTTCTAAGAAAACAATGTTTGATGCACTGAAACTTGGCGTGAGACTGATGTTAAACCCACCATATGCATATAAAAGTGTGGGGTTTTGCCCATTCAGTAAAAGCCCCCGTCTGTGAACGATAAACATGGGGATTTGTGTGCCGTCTTTAGAGGCATACCAAACCTGTTTTGTCTCATAACCCTCCGGTTTAAATCTAACCTTGGGACTGCTGTACTCCGTATTTGTCCCGCTTTCTAAGTCCAACCTGTAAATACTTGTGGGGTGCGTGAAAGATGTAAATGCATAAAACACCTCGTCGGCATTCATTTTACCTCCAAATCCACCCACAGACCCAACTTTACTTGGCAATTCTATTTCCAACGAATGAGCACCATTCACATCAAACTGAATGACTGCATGACATGCATTGCGTAAGTAAGTGGCAAATAAGTGACCTGCTGCGGCACTTACAGATTCAAGCAAATGCTCCGACTCTGCAACAACATCTGTCCAAAGCGCTCTGTCCGACAAATCGACACTTGTATCCGCTGCGACCAACCTGTATTTGGGCGCATCAATATCTGTAAGCAACAAGATCTTGCCGTCTATATGTTCAACCACCGAGCTGTGGTCCTTAAAGCCAGCAACCAACACTGTCCACGGTGAATCTTTTTGCTCAAGATCTTTCACGAGTAGACTGTTGCCATCTGTACCTGTAGAAACATTGAGGATCAGGTATTTGTTGTCCTCTGTGGCATAGGCAAAATGATATCGGTTGGGTTCATCTTCATCTCTGTAAATCAATTCATCCTCCGATTGAGGGGTGCCAAGCTTGTGATAATACACACTGTGAAAAACATTCTCAGAGCTGAAAGCGCTTCCCTCTGGCTTGGGATAACGACTGTAGTAGAATCCATCATTCACCCAGCTTGTGCCACTGAATTTCACCCACTTAAGCTCATCCTCTAACTCCTTTCCTGTCTCGATTTCTATGACGTTAATTTCCTGCCAATCCGATCCCGACTCACTTTTAATGACAGTCACAAACTTGCCATCGTCTGATGCTCCTCCCAGGGAAGCCGTAACCGTCCCATCCTCACTAAGCGCATTTGGATCAAGGAACACGCGTTCTTCGCCACCCAGCTCGTCAAAGACATAAATCACACTTTGGTTTTGAAGGCCATCATTTCTCGTAATAAAATACGTGTCACCCACTTTACGCGGAATCCCCACCTTCTCATAATTAAACAGTTTTTCATACCGCGCTCTTAACACATTTCTTAACGGCAGTGCATCCAGGTATTTTCGAGTGACTTCATTTTCATCTTTCACCCACTGCTCTACTTCAGGAGCCCTGTCATCCTCAAGCCACCTGTATGGATCCGACACCTCAACACCCCAGAGTGTATCTGTTTGATCTACAACTCTGGTATGAGGATAAGTAATCTCACCTGGCTTCAAAACGAAAGAAGAAGTTTCACCGCATGACAAAAAAGCAGCCGTGAAGAAAAGGAATATGATAACACGCATTTGTTCATTTTTAACCAAATATACTTTCATCAATGGATTCTCACATCATATATTAAGGCCAGAACCAAACAAGGCAGTTTTATTATGCGCTTCAGCGTCAAAAAGCGAACACATTTTTTATCTACATGCATTCTGTCAGCCCTGACTTTTACGTGCGCGGCCCAATCATTTGACGCCAGTATCAGAACGATTCATGTGGCCGATTCTGACAACATTGCATTTGCTGGTTCTGGGGGGTTCATCGGATACACTTCCACCGGAGGTGAAACATGGGACACCACGCGTTGGGCTGTCAAGACTCCTGAAGACAGCATCATACACCCCTCCTTCCGATCTTGCTATATCGTTGAAGATAAAATGATTGCCGTAGGAATTTCCGCCCCGGGATTTATCATTCGTGCGCCATTAAATGATTTAAATTCTTCGACAGTCGTTCATGCCGATTACGATGAACGCACCTTTTGGGATTCGATGCAATTCTGGGATTCGAACAATGGCATCGTGATGGGAGACCCCACAGGAGATTGCTTGTCTATTTACATTACAAACAACAGCGGAGGTGATTGGCAAAGAGTAGATTGCTCAGTACTACCTCCTACTCTCAAGGGAGAAGCAGCATTTGCAGCGAGCAACGGCAACATCTCTTGCGTTGGATCGCATGCCTGGATCGCTACGGGTGGAGGCGCTTCAAGAGTCTTTCATACAGCAGATCTAGGACTTACTTGGGATGTCACGAACACACCGTTAATTCAAGGCGGGACAATGACTGGTGCGTTCGCAATTGCTTTCAAAAAGGAAAAAGAGGGCATCATGATTGGAGAAAAGTGGGAAAATCAAACACGCAACGTTGGCAATCTCGCCTATACATCTGACGGTGGATCAAATTGGATCTTGCGATCTGAGGGGGCCGGCCCCGGATATAGATCATGTATCATTTGGAGACCAAACCACAACAGCGAATGTATCGCAATCGGCTCGAAGGGAATCGACCGTTCAATCGACAACGGCCTCAATTGGGAGCATGTTTCTGATGACAGTTATTACACCGGTAGGTTTACGCCAGATGGCACCACCCTGTGGCTTGCTGGGCATCACAAAATAGCCAAAACAAACTGGCCCATTGTAAGTGACTCGAAATCAACGCGAGAGAAATGAACCTCCCCCCCACACCTGCTACAATCAAATTGCGCGCTGATGTAGAAGATAAACTCGGGTTTGAGGTCACATGTACGCGTGACTGCATCATCCTCTCTCAAGAACTGAAGCGGTTTGACCAACGGTTTTCTCTTAGCGTAAGCACATTGAGAAGGTTTTTTGGAATCATCAAGCAAAACAGCGCCACTTCGTATACGTCACTTAATGCACTGGCGAGGTATACTGGCGCGCCAAGCTATGACAAATGGAATGACCATCATTTTCACAAGTCTGAAAATAAGGAAAAAGCAGGTCATGGAATATTTAAGTCGGAGATAACCACCAAAGATTTCGACACGAGACCTGAAACAATCACGCGCATGATTCAAATAATCAACGCGGTTATAAATCAAGTTGAACAAAAGGAAACGTTTCATCTCTCTCCACAAAAGCTAAGGGAAATAAACCAGCTCACCTTTTATTTACTTAGAATTAATGCGTATCCAACTGAGACCTGGAAAAGGTTAAATCGAATTCCTTGGGCACGTATTTTTACTGAAGCATTCCCTCCAATAGATTTTCTACATGGGGTCGGAGAAGAGTACATGCGTGATTATTTAGTAACGGCTACTTCAGAAGAAGAAAAAATGTTAG
>JAQCID010000161.1 GCA_027618855.1 Bacteroidota bacterium
AATACGGATCTATTGTTGAATAAAAGTGAGTAACAATTGAGCGAGGGATTTGGTCTGAAGTGGAATAATATTCAAATTCGTGCTTATGCAAAACACCATGACCTTTCAATCTGTGATCGCCGCTGTACGAACCTTCAGTGAGGCTTTTAAAATACCTTTTTCTACTTCTCCCACGACCGCACTTTCATCGGAAGGAGTGGCCTTGCGACATCGTCTGATGGAGGAGGAAAACAATGAGTATCTGGAAGCAGCTGAAGCAGGAGATTTGGTTGAAGTTGCGGATGCATTGGGCGATCAGCTATACATTTTGTGTGGTACTATTTTAAGCCATGGGATGCAGGATGTCATTGAAGATGTCTTTCTTGAAATTCAGGCCAGTAACATGTCCAAACTAGGTGAAAACGGCTTTCCTATTCTTCGTGAAGATGGAAAAGTAATGAAAGGCCCTCATTATTTCAGACCAGACATTTCGCGCATCCTTGCGAAATCAGACACCGCTTTACGTCAAGCGCATCAAGCGTTAGGAGCAGAACAATCATGAAAGCGTCTCTGGGTAGAATAATGACAAAAGCGCTTCATCGAGCGAAAGCGGGGAAGCCCTGGAGATTTAGTCGCATAATGCAGGAATTGATTCCGTTTAACAGGCCCCATCGGATTTCCGTGTTAGAAATATCTCCTGCTGGATGCACCGTTGATTTGCCGCACAGACGACGGAATTTGAATCACTTGGGGACGATGCATGCGTGCGCAATGGCTACAGCAGGAGAGTATGTCGCTGGACTCAATGTGATAGAAGCATTTGATCTGAGGGAATACCGTTTGATCATGAGTCGCCTTGAAGTGGAATATCACCGCAGGCCTGACGGAGGTTGTGTCGCAGAAAGTTCTTGGTCTGAAGGCACGTTAGAGTCCATTAAAACGGAGCTCAAAAAAGAAGGTGTTGTTGCCTTTTCGTTAGCGTCAAAACTTACAGATTCAGCAACAGAACATGTTGCAACTACGACCACAATGTGGCAGGTGAAGTCTTGGGCAAACATCAAATCAAAGTAGTTGTGGTTAGGTTACAACGTAAGTATTTCGTGGTTTATCTTTGCGAGTCATGATTGAAATCACTTTACCAGACGGATCCGTAAAAAATGTTGAAGCAGGTACTACAGCATTGGATGTTGCGACAAGTATTAGCGAAGGTTTAGCTAGAAATGTCCTTGCTGCTGTAGTGGCCGGTGAAACAGTTGACCCTCAAAGACCTATTGTGGAATCTTCGTCCTTGAAACTCCTTACTTGGAACGACCAGGAAGGCAAGAGTACAATGTGGCACAGTTCTGCTCACCTCTTGGCGGAGGCATTAGAGCTCATGTTTGATGGGATTAAGTTTTGGGTAGGTCCTCCTGTAGAGTTCGGCTTTTACTACGATGTAGATTTCGGTGAGCACACCTTTACCGATGCGCATATTCCAGAAGTGGAGCAAAAAATGTTAGAGCTCGCGAGGCAGAAAAACCCGTTCATACGTAAAGAAATCAGTAAGGCTGATGCAATCTCGCATTTCACGGAAAAGGGAGATGAGTATAAGCTCGATTTGTTAGAACGTCTTGAGGATGGTGAAATAACCACCTATACCCAAGGCAATTTCACAGACCTGTGTCGCGGTCCACATATTCCGCATACCGGATTTGTGAAAGCAGCAAAAGTGACGGCGATTGCTGGCGCATACTGGAAAGGAGATGAGAAGAACAAACAGCTCACCAGGGTCTATGGCATTACGTTTCCGAAAAACAAGGATCTCACAGCTTATCTCGAAATGGTGGAGCAAGCAAAAGCGAGAGATCACAGAAAACTGGGGAAAGAACTTGACTTATTTCACTTTAGCGAAAGAGTAGGGCAGGGCTTGCCACTTTGGCTACCAAAGGGTGCAGATCTTAGAAACAGATTGGAGAATTTTTTAAAAGAAGCGCAACGTAAGTCAGGATATCAGCCAGTGATTACACCTCATATCGGGTCGAAGGAGCTTTATGTTACTTCTGGACACTACGCGAAATATGGTGAAGACAGCTTCCAACCGATTCAAACGCCTTCTGAAGGCGAAGAGTTCTTGTTGAAGCCTATGAATTGTCCACATCACTGTGAGATATTTAAGGCGCGTCCGAAGACGTACAAGGATTTGCCTGTTCGCTTTGCGGAATTCGGTACAGTGTACCGTTATGAACAAAGCGGTGAGCTTCATGGGTTAACGCGTGTACGCGGTTTTACTCAAGACGACGCACATATTTTCTGCACAAACGATCAAGTGAAGGAGGAGGTTAGCAATGTGATCGACCTTGTGCTATATATATTTAAAACGTTGGATTTTGAAGATTTTATCATTCAAATAAGTCTACGTGACCCAGAGAAGCCAGAGAAGTACATCGGATCTGATGAGAATTGGGAGAAAGCTGAGAAAGCGATTCGAGAAGTTGCTGAAAGTAAGGGTCTAGAAACTGTTGTGGAATATGGTGAGGCGGCGTTCTATGGACCTAAATTGGATTTCATGGTACGTGATGCGATTGGCAGAACATGGCAATTGGGAACAGTGCAAATAGATTACAATTTGCCTGAACGATTCGAATTGGAATATGTCGGTGCAGATAACGCAAAACATCGTCCTGTCATGATCCATCGCGCCCCTTTCGGCTCTATGGAGAGGTTCATTGCGATACTTATTGAACATTGTGCGGGTAAATTCCCACTTTGGTTGACTCCGGAACAAGCGCGAATACTCGCATTGTCGGAGAAATACAATGAGTATGCAGAAGAAGTTTCAAAACTGCTAGAAAATGCCGATATTCGCGCACTCGTAGATAGCCGCTCAGAAAAGGTGGGGAGAAAGATTCGTGACGCCGAATTAGAAAAAATTCCCTACATGCTCATTGTTGGTGAAAACGAGAAATCCGAAGGAACTGTATCCGTGCGTAAGCAAGGAGAAGGAGATGTCGGTACGATGACTATCGAAGCTTTTGCAGAGCGAATCCGTTCTGAAATTGTTGAGATGCTTGCCGTTTAACGAAGTGATTTGAACAAATAAAACGATCGAGCTATAGCAATTCGCAGGAAACGTAGTCCCTACCGAGGTAGGGTACGCAAGGAAGACCCACACAAGATCAACGAATACATTACCGTTGAATCAATACGTGTAGTAGGAGACAATGTAGAGCCAGCAGTAATGACTACACTTGCAGCTCTCGAACTCGCCAATGAGTTAGAACTTGACCTTGTCGAGATCTCACCCAAGGCAGATCCTCCTGTATGTCGAATTATCGACTACAAGAAATTCCTGTATTCGCAAAAGAAAAAGCAAAAGGAAATCAAAGCGAAACAATCAAAAGTTGTCGTTAAAGAAATCCGATTTGGACCCAATACTGATGATCACGACTTCCAGTTTAAACTTAACCACGCGCGAAAGTTTCTACAGGATGGAGCTAAATTAAAAGCTTACGTTTTCTTTCGTGGAAGGACAATCGTTTTTAAAGAACGCGGCGAAATTTTGCTTCTACGCTTTGCAACCGAGCTTGAAGATATAGGTGTCATAGAACAGATGCCCAAATTGGAAGGCAAGCGCATGACCGTCATGTTCAATCCGAAGAAAAAATAAACCCCTAAAATCTAAGGCCATGCCGAAGATGAAAACTAAATCAAGCGCTAAAAAGCGCTTCAAACTTACAGCATCAGGTAAAATCAAGCGTAAGCATGCTTTTAAAAGTCATATTTTGACGAAAAAAAGCACAAAGCAGAAACGTAACTTGACCCACAGCGCATTAGTCAGTAAGGCTGATTCGCCAAACATCAAGAGACAGCTCTGTGTATAATTGCAACTGATTTTTATCTAATTCTGGTATAATTAACCCAGTTGTTGGTAT
>JAQCID010000162.1 GCA_027618855.1 Bacteroidota bacterium
TTCCGCCAGCCACTTTTTTAAATCTGACATATCCGCCGCCGTCATTGTTTGCCCAGAACGACAATCCATTGTCACCATAGTCAAGAACTGTAAATCTGTAACATCCAGAGTTGAGCTCGATCGTGTCGCGATATATTGTATTTGCTTCGGTATACCCCCGCTCCCAAATGACATTCTGATTCCTATCTCTGAGCTCGACTGTCGTTTCATAGGGTACGTTGTTTGTTTTCGTCCAAACGATGATTCTGTTGTCATCTAAGTCATTGTACGCCCATGTCGGTGGACGGCGAAATGACGTGTGACCTGTTCCATTTGATGGTTCCTCATCGGCTTGCAGCACCAGATCCACTGACACTTGGAACTCCAAGAGGTATTCATCATCTCCCTCAGTATAAACCGCGACATCATAAGGAAGACTGACTTGAACTGATTCTAAAAACTGAAGGGGAACTGAAGGAATGTATACATATGTCTGAGGCTCCTCTCCAGCAACACCATACGTAAATAAGCATTGATCAAGAGGTTCGGAACCGTTATTTCTAATCAGTACAACTGGATTTTCACATACAGGATTCCATCTTGAGAGAACTTTCCGCGCATTGGGGGAGAGAATATCCATGAGTTCAACATCGTGAGACATGTTGGGAGCAGAATAGGAAATGATTTGGCCTTCCATGCGGTAATTGCCAAAGGGATCATCCGTAACATCATACTCGACTTCAAAAGTGCTCTGACCCACAACCCAAGGAGTAAGCTCAAAACGTTGAGTGGCGACAGGGGCACCCGGACACCACGCAGCCCGGTCATAAATCCAAGTTCCGCCTTGAGGGTAAAGAGGGTTGTCTGCACATTCCTGCATAATCTCCCAACTCCAATGCTCAGTAGAATCTACAAGAACGCTGTGGGTGTTGTAACAGAATTCCCCACAATTATTCCCTTGACCAAAGCCATGACCGCTTGCCCTTGTGACAAGCCGAAACATTTCTTCATTTGGTGCTACGGTATGCTGATGACTTTGAACATTGTCATCCCATGAATTTAGATAATACGTACCATTCCAAAACGCCTCGACGCGAATCACATCTCTGGGTGGAGTCCCTTCAATAAAAGCGAATTTTAAATCCAGAAGCTCTTGCCAGTTACCACATTCAAGTTCTACGCTGTCTCTTAAAAGCGGCAAGTAATCTGTCACATCGTATATCCAAGTCCACCCATCATCTCCCAAAGACAGATTGATACCATAAGGCGTAATATATCTTCCCAATTCGACCCTGTCGATCACCTCAAAAGGGACTCCGAAATAATTCAGCTGAACATTTGTGTACGCCACGTGCTCTCCTTCAATCGCGTAAGTCGCAATTGTATCACCCAACGCATTGTAGGTCACCTGAAGAAGATCATGCGGCCATCCGTATGAGATATCTAACCATTCCACATCGTTCCCGACCACGCCCCAAGTACTCACACTTACAGGCGGTATCGGTTTGGCATAAGTGTGCATCACAAATTCTGCTGTACTCTCAAATGCAGATTCATCCCCTTGCGTAAATTGCAACGCGGGCTTGAGTGATCCTGCATCGTCACCTGGGATTTCAGGATTCAAGAACAAATCCTTTGCGCGATACCTCACCCTTCCGGCATTGCCGAAACAATACCCACCATAAGGTGAATCGTTTTCGGAATCCTCAAACGCACCATTCACACCATTAAAATTAAAAACGGCCGCCAAATTTGAAAGTTGGGGATGGTTTTGCACATCAGAAAAATACATTCCTTCAGAAATTTCCTCCTCTGTGAGTGCCACACTCCATATCCTGAAATCATCGACCCCACCTCTATAGCTGTTATTGCCATTAAAAGCTGCGCCTAAAAACATCTCGGAAATTTCACCAAACGCATTGCCCATGTCCATTCCTTCATGCCAAACTTCACCATTTCTAAAAATCCTCATGATGCCCGTTTCAGAATTTTTCGTGAACGCCCAATGCGACCATGAACCTTCAAACTCATCCTCACTAGACAGCTTGTCTATTCTATCGTAACCTCCATCATACCCAGCATCCCAATAGATCCTAGAGTTGCTCCAAGGCATGTGCACATTCACCTCCCTTTGGTTATTTAAATTGACACCCTCAAATATTGTGGTGTTTGCCGGCAGCCAATCCGAATCTCCTTTAAGCCAGCACTCTAAAGTCACCTCAGTCGAAATCTCACTTAAAGAATCTACAGCAACCTCCATTTTGTCTCCGCCATCAAATCCAATATACCCACCCAACGAATTGTACAGAACAACATTTCCCGGAGAAGTTACCGCATCACACACATCTCCAACGAGCCCTTCAAAAGACATACTCACGCTTAAATCAGAGATCCCATCAAAAACGAGTGCTTCACTCAAATCCATGATTAACATCCCTGAAGCAGAGGCTGGGAATTCATAGACTGTCATCCATTCATTGTCGGACCACCGACATTCCAGCGTCAACAAATCGGCCTCAAGCATACCCACTGGCAATGAGATTCTCCGAATGCCACCTCCGGTCTCTACCCCCATTTCAATTAATTCTTCTGCAGACCAAACCATTTCTATTCTCTTGCCTTCAGAACTTGACATTAAAAGATCCGTAGATACCGCATCATTTAAAACACTTGTTGTAAACGCACCGACTTCATTTAGAACAGTACGAGAATATTCCGTGAACACCGTGTCAAAAGGCGCACCTCCAGAAGGCAAAAAAACAAGAGTATCACCGTCGAAATCCAAGTTGTTAATTCGATATAATGGGTGAGTCAAATTCGCTGAATCCAGCAAGCCCGTATGGTCGAATAGGTAGTTGTATGAGAGGTAATCCCATTCTCCACAAGCATACCCCAGACCTCCTGCTGTTCCTTGATCGAAACACTTGAGCTTGTGGTACATTAAAACTTTTCGATACGCCTCTCCATTCTCCGTCGCAGGGAAATCAAACCACCTTCTACCCGGACTGTCGTAGTTCGTCTCAGGGTTGTTTTGCGCTTCCCAAGTATACGTAGAAACCCAAGTTGTATCTCCTTGCTCACTTGCCAATGCCGGAATCATTCCGATCACAAATAAAACAACATTGAGAAAAATAATTACGCGCAATTGACCTTTCATTTGGATGAAGTTATGTCGTTCTGCCAGGATAAATTTCTAATGCGCGTCGAATGCAAGCGATTGCCTTTTCGAGAACGGGGATGTCTAATACATACGCCAAACGCACTTCGTCTTCTCCCGCTCCAGGAGTTGAATAGAAGCCCGAAGCTGGCGCCATCATCACGGTATCGCCATCAAGATCAAACTCTTCCAGCATCCACTGACAAAATGTATCACCGCTGTCAATAGGGAGTCTGCAAATTGCATAAAATGCGCCTCCGGGTTCAGGACACAAAACGTGTGGAATTTCATTTAATCCTTTGACCAAAAAATTTCTTCTGGCTACATATCTGTTTCTCACCTCTTCAAAGTATGAATCAGGAGTAAGAAGAGCTGCTTCAGAAGCGATTTGGCCTAAAGTCGGAGGGGACAGACGGGCCATTGCAAACTTCATTACAGTCGCGCGCAATGCCGCATTCTTTGTCACCAACGCACCCACTCGGGCCCCACACATACTGAATTTCTTCGATACAGAATCGATCATGATTGCATTCTGCTCTAGACCTTTTAAGTTCATCACTGATCCCGCTATTTCATCTCCATAACAGAACTCTCGGTAGACCTCATCTGCCATCAGGTACAAATCGTGCTTCAGACACAACTTTGCAAGCGCATCGATGTTTTCTGGTGCATACACCTTGCCTGTAGGGTTTCCTGGATTGCAAATTAATATTGCCTTGGTTTTCGCTGTGATCACCGCCTCAAAATCTTCC
>JAQCID010000163.1 GCA_027618855.1 Bacteroidota bacterium
TGAAGGATTATTATTCGCAAATGTCCAGGCGTGAAACTGCGTTGTGGTTGTTGTGCTGCCTTCTATAAATCCAGGAGGCAGTATTAGTGGGGAAATATATAATGCCCATGCTTGCACAGTAGATGGAAGAGGATAAATCGACCTAATGGTCATTTCCAATGGCCGAACTTGAGGGAAGCGAATTTCTATTTCGGGCGTGTTTATTTCTAATGAATGCCATGCATATCTTAAGGCATCATGAGTCAATTCTTCGGGGGAGAAGCATTCGATGGAGATAGCGTGATGACGTGTCTCTCTGATGTCCGTCCAACGAATAGATCTTTCGTTGGAATTCCCCCATGTTATGGTGTCAGATATAGGAATACGTTGTGACGAATAGCTTGTATTTGGATCTAAATGTTTCTCATAAACCATTGCCCACCCAGATTTCGGAACAGACCCATCGGGTTGAGTTAAATTGATGTTATAGCTTTGAATAGTATCCGAAGGATTGCAATAACAACCCTGAAGAGACAGACATAAAAGAGGCAGTATGAAACCTGTAAGTAAAATATTGAGTTTTTTCATGGAACAATGATGCCCATGAAATCAAATCACATTTCAAGAATTAAACGTGTGTCGGGCTACGCTTTATATCCGTCAATAATCTTGTTTAAGACCTGAGAGAGTTGTTTGGCGTCTTGAGACGGAAGTTGCTTTCCCAAGACTTGGGTTTTCCCGTTGTAAGAGAAATAAACGGTGTCTCCACCAATGATCCAGAAACTGTTGTCAAGCTGTTGCATAAAGGAGGTCGATTCTCTTTTGTAAAAGTTCAGTCCAGAGATTTTATGCAAGTCATACAATTGGTCGCGTCCACGGGTGCCGAAAGCATTTTTGATGATGACCCGATTCTTGTCAATGCGAATGATTTCCTTGCCGATTCTTCTCCAAGCGACCACTTTTGCGATGCGGACCCAGAAAAAAGTCCAAAACACCAAACATCCCAAGTAAAACAAGCGTTCATCTCCTTCAAATGTAGCTGCTCCATACATCAACAAGACGCCCAACCCGGTCCATCCACCAAGCCACGTTTCGAGCGACATCCGTTGTGTGTCAGTAATTGTGGTGTCAATGACAATCGTCGATGCATCGCCGTGATCTGCAATCGAGATTCTGTTCCCAATCGAACGTGTTTTTTTCGTTGCAGCCCTCACTCAATTATTCTCTTATATAAAGCCAAATATTTGGGCAAGACCAAATCAATTCTGAATTCCTCTGCCCGAGCCAAAGCTGATTTTTTAAATGTCGCCAAGACTTCAGGATTGCTTAAAATCTTCACGCCATCCTTTCCCATGCCCTCGATGTCTCCCACATCTCTCATCGTCCCGGATACACCATGTCGGTTCACTTCGGGCAATCCACCTGTATTCGATGAGATGACAGGTACTCCAGCCGCCATGGCTTCAAGGGCCACCAATCCGAAACTCTCAGTTTCGGATGGGAGTAAGAATAGATCGCTGACGAGGAGCGGCTCTATTGGGTTTTTCACCTTTCCTAAAACAGTGACTTTCTTCTCGATTCCCAGCTCTTTACATAGTTGTTCAGCAGCATTGCGTTCAGGTCCATCTCCCACCAATAAAAGACGTACATCTAATTCCTTGGAAATAAATGAAAAGATCTTAATGACATCAAGGATGCGTTTGACGGGTCTGAAATTTGAGATATGTGTGATGATGGGTTGACCTTCTGGGGCAACTTGTTTTCTGAATTCTTCGTTGGGGGTAATTTGGTAATGAGAAGGGCAGTAGAAGTTAGGGATCACCTCGATCTCTCGGCTGACCCCAAACAACTTAAATGTGTCATTTTTCAAATCATTTGAAACAGCGGTGACTGCATCACTTGAATTGATCGCGTAAGAAATGACAGGCTCAAATGACGGGTCTCGTCCAAGAAGTGTAATGTCAGTGCCGTGAAGCGTAGTTATGATAGGCATTTTAAGCCCTTCTTCCGCCAAGATTTTTTTTGCTGCGATGGCTGCACTTGCATGTGGAATGGCATAATGCACATGAAGTAAATCGAGCGAGTGATCGCGAGCGACTTCTACCATCTTGCTGGCAAGAACGAGTTCGTAAGGAGGGTATTCGAATAAAGGGTAATCTGACACGCGAACTTCGTGATAGAAAATATTTGGTTTAAAGTTACCTAGACGTACTGGCGTATTGTAGGTAATGAAATGTACTTCATGTCCTTTTGCAGCAAGCGCTTTCCCTAATTCAGTAGCTACGACACCGCTACCTCCGAACGTGGGATAGCAAACCATTCCTATTTTCAACGTGATGCGGCATTTAAATGTTCCATAACGACCCTTTGGATTTCTGTTCTGACATCCATTGTGATGAGCTTTCTATTCTCTGCGTGTGGATATGTTCTGTTGCTTAAAAACACAAACACCAAGTCGTATTTAGGGTCGACCCAAATCAGTGTTCCTGTAAATCCAGAATGTCCGAAGCTTGACTCACTCGCCAGATTGCATGTTGGTCCTTGATCAAGGTCCATTGCTGGCTTATCGAACGCGATCCCCCTTCTGTTTTTGCTGTCAGGATAAGCCCTGGAAGTCCATTTTTCGATCGTCTTTCCATCATGCCTGAAAAAGTCATGTCCCAGCGCAGAGCCTCCATTGAGAAGCATTTGTCCCAAACGTGTTAAATCATGCGCGTCACTAAATAACCCAGCATGACCACTTACACCTCCAAGCAATGCCGCGCCGGGGTCGTGAACATAGCCATGCACGGTTCGTTTTCTGAAAATCGTATCGATTTCAGTTGGCGCGATCTCACCAAGATCTATTCCTGCTCTTTCTAGAGGCTTGAACCCCATGCTAAATAGTCCCATCGGCTCATAGAACCATGTGTGAGAAAGAGAATCTATCGCATCATCACAGCGATATTCCTTGTTCAGTCTTTTGTGAATGAGATAATAGCCCAAATCGCTATATCTATAGTGGCCTGCCTCTCTCACCTCTTTGTTCCTAATGCGCAGATACATGGTGTCCACATATTGACTACATATGTACAATCCAGGATTCACGCAAATGGTTTCATCACAAAGTGGCTTGTCACTCAACAGGTCTAGAGAATCACTCAATGTCTCAAGATGAAAAGGAATCCAAGGATACAGTCCTGCCTGATGGGATAGGATCTCTTGATAGGTTCTGGTGCCCAATTCAAGGGTGTCTAATTCCTCAAGCGCATGAGAAATAGGTTCCTGAAGGTCAAACCATCCCGTTTCATCTCCCGCCATTAAGCACAACGAAGTCGCAGCTATTTTTGTGATGGACGCGAGGTCATAGATCGTGCCTTCTTCAACTTTGGTCCGACCATCTGTTGTTCCATACACCCCATCGTGCATGACACGTCCCTTGTGAGCGACGACAACTCTGCAACCGGGCATTGCCGATCCCCTGATTGCCTCACTTACGATGGAGTCAATTTTATAAGCAGGACCCCAGTTTCCGTCACAAGACCATTGATCCCAACCCAATCTTGTGCCACGAGAACATGGAAGCCCCAAACCATCTCCTTCTCTATACACGGACCCTGGAGGGGTGACGGGTAGCAATCCATTTGCAGAAGCTACCCCAGCCAGGACATCAGCGGCGGTCTCTTGTGTTCTGTAATCATCCTGGTATGCCATCACTAATCCGTCGGCACCTTCACTTATAGATGCCCAGTCTTCGTTGAGGCAATAGGGATTTGCGAATACGTTGACAACCCATTTGGTTCGGTTTGTTGTGTCTTGTTTGGCTTGACGGATCTTCTGAGAACATTCTTCTACAGCTGTTGGAGAGATGCCATAATTCTGAGATTGTCGGTTGTTCGATTCTAAGAAATTCACAATGACAAGGTCAG
>JAQCID010000164.1 GCA_027618855.1 Bacteroidota bacterium
TTTCATTTGGCTTCCAAGATCTTTTCTAAGAGCGACTCCAGTCTGAAGTGAAAATGAATTCCCCGATTTGGCGCCCTCCATCAATCCTTCTGCCAAGGGTCTCATTAGATTTTTTGGGAGTCCTTCTTCATCTAAAATTTGCTGCGAAAGCGCGAGGCAGTGATTTGAGAAGTTGTGCGTAAATACAGCAGCCAAATGAATTTTCGCACGTGTTTGTGAAGTTGCATCAAAAGTAGTGCCTCCACTTTCAGTGATCAATCGGTAAAGAATAGATTCAAATTCTTTTGACCCCGCTTCCACAGCGAAAGGAACATCTGTGAGGTCTTCCTCATGTGTGTCTGTACTGAAGCTTTTGATAGGCCAAACCACACCGTTCTCTCCTCCCAAAACATCCCTGTCCGTAACGCCAGAAGCGTGAAATCTTTTGACATTGTTTGGCAATGATTGTGCGACCTGACTGATTGCGTCATCACTGACCAACACAGCTACGGCATCAATGTCTGTAGACAATGTGCCAAGGTCATAGACTACGACAGCATTAAGTTTGCGACCCAATTCCTGAGCTCGATCTTGAGATCGCCCCCAAACCTCAATGATTTCGACACCCCCATTTTGCCATGCCCGCCCGAGCGCTTGCGCCACTTTCCCTGTGCCGGCGATACTGATGCGTAAGGGTTTAGACATGTTCATTCGGGAGTGGTTTGGACGGAATGATTTCGTTTCAAAAATAGTTGAATAATCCCGAAAGCTACGAGAAAAACACCAAACCAAACCATCACACCGAGCTTGTACCGCGTGACGCGAACAGCAATAACACTGTTGCGTTTCTTACCCGCAGATTCTCCCATAATTTCCGTTTTTATGGTGGACCAAAGATTTCGTTGAAGTGAGGCTGTGATGTTCTCCCCAGCAACCCCGTTTTTCCATTCTTGAGCCGTATTTTTTTGAGTTTTGTTCGGGAAGGGGACGATGCGCCAAGAGTTGTCTAAGTCAGAAAAAAATGCTGCAGAGGTCAAATGTGTTTCCTCAGCTTTAAAAAACATGTCATCAAACGTGACAATTGAACCTGTTTCATAACGAATGGGGATTCTTTCCAGGAAGATTATTTCTTCTCCAGATTCTTCTCCAGACATTGGGCAGAAAATAAAGTAGGATTCCATTTTTACGGTATCTCCTTTGACGAGATACAGCGTGTCATTTCCATTCGTTCTCGAGATCACTTCTTTTGAGATATCTACGTAAACAGATCCAGCACATATTGTTGCGATACCTAGAAAAACCAAGGTTCCCTTCGGTTGAATGACTGCGTAAGCGGAGCCCATATAGACAGCTGCACAGAAGAGCGCCAAATGTGGATATTCATGAGGGTCAAGTCGTATACAATGCTGGAGAAGTACAGTGAGAAACAAAGAGATGGTGACTGCGAGTATGGGCCTCCAAAATGCGTTCCTGGTTTCCGTGAAAGGAAGTGTTCCAGAAAGGAACATCAAAAGAGAGAGCAGAGGGATTCCCAGTCTGACAAGTACCTCCTCATATTGGGGGAATAAAATCAGGAAGACGGCGGTGAGGATTGCAAATAACAGAAGTGCATTTCTCAGAAAGAAAGTGATTTCCACTAAGGTGTCACGCCCCTTTTGCATCAAACGATATTCATAGGTTTTGCAACCTTAATAAAGAGTTCAGCCATGTTTCTGGCATCGGCGATTGCTCTGTGCGGTGTTCCGTTAAACTCCAGGCCTTCAAGGCTCAGGGCGTTTTTAAGTCCGATTTGATTCTTTGCACCTTTGTATTTGCTGTAATGTCTTTGCAGACAAGCCCAATACTTCAGCCAGTCAAGTTTCAGGTTGTGATGTCTTGCATCTAGGACAAACTGCCTGTGGTCAAATTCGCCCCAACTGAAGAGTGCCGTTCTTGTCGAAGAAAACCCCATCCACTCTTCAAATCTCTTAATGACAACATCGAAATGGTCTGCGTCTTCAACGTCTTCTTGGGTAATGCTGGTCAGTTTTGTACAAAATTTATCAATCTGGGGATGTATCACAGGAAGGATGAACTCAGAGAATTCATCTGCGATTTCCAAATTTTCATTGACTCTGACGGCTCCGATTTCAATGATTTCTACCTGTCGGGGCTTGGGGCTTCTCCAACAAGTAGCCTCTAAGTCATATATGATAAATTGTCTTTTTGACATTGATGTGTAAAGATACTTTACTCTGTGCTCATGATCTCTCTTCTCGGTTTCTCCAAGGAGATCTAATGGTTACAGTAGCATTTTCTAGTTGAACTTTGTTTTTTTCGTTGTTTACTCTTTCACTTAGCTCAGCGACCAGCGATGCAAAGATCTCATCTTCTACGGGAAGTTCACGAATGAGTTTATCTGCAGTAAAATGATCCTTTACAAATCCAGTGTCGAAGTTTCCAGATCGAAACGCCTCGTGATTTATTGCAAAACGGCCGAAGTCGAGCGTCGTTTTTACTCCGCGGATCTCGTAATTGTCGATTGCATGAATCATTTTCTCAATACAATCTTCACGCGTAGAAGCGTGCACGATGAGTTTTGACAGCATTGGGTCGTAATGAATGCTCACTTCTCCACCTTGGATGACGCCATCGTCAACTCTGATTCCTGGACCGACAGGAGGGACGTACTTGCTCAGGACACCTGTCCCAGGAAGGAATCCCTCTGAGGCGTCTTCTGCATAGACTCTTAATTCAATCGAATGGCCCGATATACTTAAGTCACTCTGAGAAAAGGACAATTCCTTGCCTTCTGCGATCCTGATTTGTTCTCTGACCAAATCAATGCCGGTGATGAATTCTGTGACGGGATGTTCTACTTGAAGTCGGGTGTTCATTTCAAGAAAGAAGAATTTTTTATCTACATCGACGAGGAATTCAACGGTTCCCGCACCCACATAATCGCAAGCACGTGCGACTTCTATGGCACACTTTCCCATCTCATCCCTCAATGTGTCATCTAGTAAAGATGACGGCGCTTCTTCGACCACTTTTTGGTGCCTACGTTGAATGCTACATTCGCGTTCAAATAGGTGGACGACATTGCCGTGCATGTCTGCCAATACTTGGACTTCGATATGTCTTGGTTGAAGCACAAGTCGCTCCATAAACACGGCTCCGTTTCCGAAAGATCGTTCCGCCTCAGAAATGGCCCTCGTGAGTTCTTCTTCAACGTCTTCAATTTTAAAAACAGACCTCATTCCCTTTCCTCCTCCTCCTGCGCTCGCTTTAATGATCAGTGGCATGCCGATTCGACGCGCTTCCTTCAATGCTTCTTTGGCATCTGAAATAGCTCCGTCCGTTCCAGGTACCAAAGGGATGTTTCTCGCTTTTACGGCTTCTTTTGCTTGAAGCTTGTCTCCCATGGTTCTGATGGCCATGGTTCCAGGTCCTATGAATGCGACCCCTGCCTTTTCGACGCGTTCAGCAAAATCAGCGTTCTCAGATAGAAAGCCGTACCCAGGGTGGATTCCATTTGCCCCAGTATCGATTGCCGCTTGCAATACCTTGTCGGCCAACAGGTAACTCTCTGAGGAAGGTCCTGGTCCCAAACAGACTGCTTCGTCAGCGGCCAAAACGTGTGGTGCAACAACATCTGTTTCTGAATAAACAGCCACAGTAGAGATTCCCATTTCCTGAGCAGTACGAATAATTCTTAAAGCAATCTCGCCTCTGTTTGCGATTAATATCTTTGTGATTTTTCGGTTTGTCATTATTCGGTGTCTGATTTCTGTCTAAAAATCGAGGCATAATAAAGGGGCAAGCGATTCTTATCGCACCGCTCAACCACTTACCCTTGCTGCCTTCCGGCCCTGGGGGGTTCAGCGGGAGCTGGTCGTAAGAGACTTGCCCCAA
>JAQCID010000165.1 GCA_027618855.1 Bacteroidota bacterium
AATGTGATTATAGAAACGCAGATGGTTCTCGGTCGTTTTGTGGAAATGGAACCCGCGCTTCGTTTTTATACGCAAAAAAGCAGGGTTGGATCCGTGATGAAGCCATATTTGAGGCCTGTGACGGGCTTCATAAAGTCAAGTTGAATAGGGATTTAGATTTGCCGAGCGTGAAATTTATGCCCCTGAGTTGTCCTGAGGAAATTGATCATGATGACTTCAGAGGAGATTTGTTTATCGATACCGGATCACCTCATCACATCCATGTGATCCATGACAAACAGACGCTGGATGAATTTGATCTTGAAGCTTTTGGACGAAAGGTGAGGCATCACGAGCGATATGCACCTGAGGGGACGAACGTAAATGTACTGTGTGACCTGGGAGAAGATTTGTTCTTGCGAACCTATGAAAGAGGGGTGGAGGGTGAAACCAAAGCGTGTGGAACGGGTGCAGTAGCTGCTGCTTTGGTTCATTTCACATTGCATGGCGGAGAAACGCATCGCAAAGTTACGATGCCAGGTGGAGAATTGTTTGTGCGGTTTGAAGCGTCAAAAGGTGGTGAGGGTTACAATGGGGTTTGGCTTAGCGGAAAGGCAAGTGAAATGGTCACGGGGATTTTAAAGGTGGTGACCGTGCTTCTTTTGATGTTGGGACTTTCCCCGTTTTCAAGTCAAGCACAGTGGTATGACACCCTGAGTGAAGAAGCGACAGTCAGTGTCATTACGTTAAGTCCAGGACTTGATACATATTCTGCGTTTGGTCATACTGCGATTAGAATTCACGACCCAGTTGAAGTGCCCGTGGTAGATTGGGTGTTTAATTATGGAACGTTTTCATTTGATGACGGGTTCTATTTGAACTTTATGAGGGGCAGATTGAATTATAAGCTTACTGCGGCTCCTTTTTATATGTTTAAAAGTGCGTATATAGGATCTGGGCGTGGCATGTTTGAACAGCGTCTGAATTTGAATGCCAGCGAAGTGAAAGATGTAGCCGAGTACTTGTCTTGGAACCTTCAGGAAGAAAATTCGGTGTACAGATATGAGTTCTTTCGAGACAACTGTGCGTCTCGTGTGATCGCAGTACTGGAGGCCGCTTTGGGCGACAAACTCAATACACATTGTCATTCTGATGGCAGAACATTTAGAGATGGACTTGGGCCATATATCGAAGGTTCACCTTGGACTTCGTTTGGAATGGATTTCATTTTGGGGCCCAGAGCGGATGCGGTTATGACTGAGTGCGGCGCGTCTTTTATCCCTGATGATTTGGCCAAAGCGTTAACGAGAATGACAGTGAATGATGTCCCTCTGACTAGTGAAAATGACAGGGAGGATCATTTGATTGTTGAGGGGTTGTGGTATGCTGGCGAGCCAGAAGGCGCTCCGAAACGGCATGTTCCTCTTTTTGTCGCTGTTTTTTTTGTGGCGATCATGGGTTCGCTGAAAATCAAGACCGCAATCAAAGACCGCAATTCTACCCAGTCAAGTCATGCCATGTACAATTTTGTTCGGTTTTTTATTGCAGGCGTCGCAACGACTCTGGGGATTCTGCTTTTGTTAATGTGGGGACTTACAGATCACAGTGATACATGGGGGAACTACAATCTCATGTGGACCTTGCCGGCATTTGTGGTTTTTCTTCCGCAAAGTTTGAGATTTAAGAACAAGACAATTGCTGCTGCAACTACTGTTGTCGCTGCGTATTTGCTCATGAGTCCATGGTTGTTGCCCCAATTTACATCTCTTTCGTTGTGGTGTGCCGCTCTCGCCGTATTTTTGGCAGTAGCACCTTTGAGATGTATTCCCGCGAATACACGTTTATAAATTTATTGAATCATGTCAGGAAAAATCAAAATAGCTTTTGCCTCCATCATCTTACTTACTGCACTCTATAGCTGTGAGGATAGGGAGACTTTAAGCTGGGAGTCAGAGATCTTTCTCCCCCTTGTGGACGACAATGTGACGTGGTCTTCATTTGTGCCAGACTCATTGCTTGTCTTAGGTGAAGGTGGAGAGCCAGCACGACTTGTCTACAAAGGCCCCTTTGAAGCATTTAACGCTGAGGATATTCCGGTGCTTCCCGACACCACTTTATTGAACACTTTTTCCATGGGGAATCTGCTTACAGTAGAGATCCCCGCACCTCTAGACTATCCTTTTATGGAGATAGATAATGAAATGCAGATCACCAATTTGAGTGAGAATTCGGGCATGTATTTGCGCGAACTGATTCTGAGTGGAGGCATGATGGTATTCTCGGTGGAGAGCACTGTAGATGGGATCCTACATTTAAGTTACGCTCTGACTAGCATGACGATCAATGGAGAGGTGGTTGAAATTGAATTTAATGTGCCGCCTGCAGTTGGAGGGGTCAATGGAGTGTCAACGGTAAATATTGATTTAACCGGTGCGGTTTTCGATATGACAGGAGAAGATGGGAGTTCACACAACATCATTACTTCGTCTTTTACAGCAATGAATTCACCCCTCAATGAAGAGGTTTTCTTTATTTCAAATCTGGACAGTCTCAGCGTAAAGCTGGAGATGCAAGACATGAGGGTTGAGAAGGCGAAAGGATACTTTGGAGATGTCGAGCTAGACTTCGGTACTGAAGTAACCCTGATCGACACTGTCCCCGTGCCTAATCCTATACTAAACCTTGAGGGTGCGGTGGCTAAATTACGTATAGAGAATACGATAGGTGCTGACTTAAGGCTTAATTTTGATACGCTATTGGTGGATGGGCAGTCTGTGATTCACCCGACATTATATGGCGCTCACGATATCCCGAGAGCACAATGGATCGACGGAAACCTTGTGGACTTCACGACTTTAGAAATTGATTTGGGTGAATCGGGATCAAATATATTTGACCTCATGGAAAACTTTCCTGAGAAGTTTAGGATGGCGGGAAGTGCGCAGGTCAATCCGTATGGCGATATTTCTTTCGGGAACGATTATGCGGACTCAGATTATATCCCTGAGCTCGAGCTCGAAATTGAAATTCCATTTCGCATGGGTTTAGATGGTGTTGTTTTAGAGGAGGTATATACACTTGACCCTATGGAATTCCCTCAGTTCGATGGTCGCCTGTTAATAGATCTGACAAGCACATTCCCAGTAGAAGTTATTGCGGATGTTGACTATGTAGTCAACGATACAATCGGGACCGTCGTTGCTGTCAATACGCAACTTGAAGCAGGAAGTAGTTTTCCAGAAATGCCTGCTCACGCTTTGTTAATCATCCCATTAAATCAAGCTATTGTTGAGCCAGGCGGAAATGTGTATTTGCGTCTCACTGTGAGAACTGATGGAGCCCAAACCTTCACTGGCTATGAAAATATCCGTGTTCAAGTGAGAATAGAAGGGACTCAATTAATCGAAGTAGAGTAATGATGAAATTTCAAACCAAAGTCTCTGTTTTCTTTGTGAGCCTGCTGTTCACATCCTCCATCGCGGCCGCTACTTCATTGACTTTAAATGATTCTACGGAAGTGAAACGCCGTGGGGACGCCTCTTTTTCTGTTTGGGCGAACCAGAGCGGCAACGTGTTGTCCACCGGATTCATCAGTTCATTGGCACATGGCGGGTTTATAGGGCACGATATTCTTGACCCCGTTTTAGAAGCACATGAGGGTGGTATGGGTTTTTTTGGGGGAAGTATTGGGTGGGAGAAGAAGTGGGCTACGAAGCCTTTTAAAGGCGGAAACTGGGCCTTGTGTGGGTCGATGGGCAGCGAAATACTTTACGATTCCCGTTGGACCTCAGATATGTTTGAGTTGATTTTTTATGGAAATGGGGGTCATACGGGGAGAGTGGATGTGCTAAGTGGCACAGGAATGCGCATGGCTGAATACAATAGATTT
>JAQCID010000166.1 GCA_027618855.1 Bacteroidota bacterium
CGGTGGAATCGTAACATCTGGAATCGTTGAATCCACTCCGTCCACCAAGAAAACACGTTGTCCGAAACACCCGCCAGCATCTTCTACTAAAAGTCTATACATCCCATGCGCAAGCCAAGCCTCGTCACCATTTGTCCCTACTTCATAAACCTCACCTCCAAGTCCATTCCAATCAGCCTCCCACTCATAACTAACGTATAAATCGTCCGGATCAAGGACAGATACATAAGCGGTATCATCAGAGCAAATAACAAGTGGTAATGGTTCAATATTCGGTAAATAATAAGGGGTCTGAGCTATGTAAAAAGTTTGTGACACTGAGCACCCAACGTCTAGGTTACCTGTCACTACAATGGCTCCGCCGAAAGGTATGGTCGCAACGTTACCATCAGTAAATTGACTACTTAGATTCCATGAAAAACTGTCAAAATCACCCAATGCTGTGATTTCTGTTGCGGAGCCAGCGCAAATAGCTAAATTCCCTTCAATTGCCAACTCTGGCAACGTCACGTCGAGTACTTCTATAACCATCGTTAGGGCAGTTACTGATGATGGTGTTCCATCATCGAAAGCGACAATCTCTATTGAACTAATCCCTGCCTCGTTACCTTGAAATATCCCACTCAAACTAGCCGTTTCTCCATCAATGATACCAAAATCTGTAATGTCGTTTCCAGGAGAAAGGTTTAGGGTAACATCAAGCGTAACAGACTGGCCTGGTTCAGGTCCAAAAAAATTTACACCGATATCAAAGGTTTGATCCAAACATATAGTAATTGTATCACATCCAATATTCTCGGTCGGAACTGGCGGAAGATTCGTGTTTGAAACAGCTGTATTGATATCGAAGAATTTGAAATCAAGCCAGTTGATCCCATCATCAAAACCTGGTCCAACACCATAAGGACCGTTGTATGTGTCATCTAAAAGATTAAATCTCCCAAATTGCACGTAAGGTCCAACAGCATCTGTTGACGCTTGGTCTGCTCCCGTAATACCTGGAGCACCTCCACAGCAACCACCACTTCCACCGACATCTCCATGAGCCCAATTCATATCTAAATAACACACCTGCGCATTGTTTCCGTCACCAATTATGCCATCATTAGGCGTAATAATGATTTGGTAGCTGTTTGTAAGGTCGTAGTGGTTGTTGTAATAACCTACTTCAACATAATTTACATATACCGCATCTTGAGTTACTTTATACATTATTTCACCCACAGAACGGTTGTCGGTATCCTGCCAGTAACCTGCAATTTGATTGTACTCAGCTTCTGGAAAGCCTGTGGGAGTCCAGTCTATTACATCTCCCCCAAAAGAAATCATTCCATTTGAGTTAATGTAAAACTCTTCATATTCGCTACCATATAACTCAAATGTCCAACCCGGAAAAGAAATCGGAGCTGATGAACAATCAACATCCCACCCAGCTCCACCTTGATGTACCCATACTTCCTCGCCTGGCTGCAATCCCCCAAGCCCTGGAGGTGGTACTAATGTTGTATAAGTTTCATCTGGCTCAACCCAGCAACCGCAATCACTTTGAAGAACTTTCGCTTGTCTTTCTATTTTCAGTTTATCGCGATCATCTGAAAATGATGCCTTAAAGTTACGTAGTGACTCCAGATATGCATTCTCATCAAAACCCTCCCATGCTCTAAAAATTTCCCATTCGTCACGAGTCATGTTTATTACAGCGTGATTGAATCCACCATAGGAATCGATGATTTTATCAGCACTTTTCTGAGCAGTGAAAACGATATTACTCTGAGCTAAGGCATTAGGTGATGCAATGGCAAGTAAAGAGCATAAAACGAATGTGTTGTGAAGGAATTTGATCATTGTAAATTAGAATTAAAAGCTAATCAAGTAATCATTAAAATGTATGCGGTAATACAGTGCGCAAAGACACAAAACAAAAAAGCAAGTAAATATCTCATATCCTTAGGTTTAGATTTTTAAGATAAGACTATAAACAAGACTCTCCAAACAATGATAAGAAACTCAAAAGATCTTGGGTTGCAACGACACCATTGCCATCTAAGTCAGCTGGACATGCGTTTGTGGTTTCAAATACACAACTGCCATTATCCGCTGTAGCTAACGCATTATAATTAATCGCATCAGGGTATGTGCAACTGAAAACTTCTACATCATCACAAACGCCATTGTCATTGAAGTCGTTATCACAAGGGCAGTTGTTACAAGATTCTGGGCACAGTTCAGAGATTAAAACATCATCCCAATAGAATGCACAACCTAGTAAATCAACAGCGTTAATACATCCCCCAACAGCTGACACGGCATCATCATCATCTAAACAAGTTTGAATACATGAGGATCCGTCTCCACCACATATTCCACAGTCGTCAAATTCTAAACATGAATCATCATCTATTGTTGCCTCTGGAGAATAGTTACAAGAAGTTATATCCATGCAACCATCGATAATGATTTCTAGATTCACATTCATCCCAAAAATAATTTCAGCGAATTCCATGTCCCCTTCTACGAACCAAATAACACTATCTACATTACCTAAGTCTATTATTTGAGCTGAACCGTCAGCAAAGTCACCCCATTGAGAAGCATAAAGGCCGTCTCCGTATGTATCGGTCATTGTGAATACGTAACACTCGTCAAGGTTAAGAGCAACATCCCAAGTGAATTCAGTATTAGCTTGACCTGCTAACTCACCTGTAGCAACACCATCGATATACATTCCAGAAGCAGACTCAATTGTCCAACCGGTCTCTTCCGGCCAGTTATCAGTCGTAATGCGAACTTGTATATAAGAAGTAGCATCTGTTGATCCAATTATATTAACGGCTTCTTCAGCATTCCAATCCGCACCGTTTACAGAAACCAGACTGTAGTCAAATGTTCCTGTTTCGTTGTATGCTCCAAGGTCTATTGTTGTATTATCTCCATTTGAGAGTACACCTCCCCAGGTAATGTCATCTTGAGCAACTCCATTCAATTCTGCAGTAAAAATCATCGCAGTTACATCATCTGAACCAAGGTTATTAACCGAAGTAGAAGCCATCCACTGGCCACCTCCACAAGAAGATGTCTCCCCGTTATATGACATTAACGGTGCTGCACCAGTAATAGAGTTTTCGCAATCCATAAAGGCAGCAGTAACGTGCCCATCAAAAGACGCTTGACCCGACTCAACAAGTGTGTATTCCATCTCATTTGTATTTTCGTTAAGCACTCCATCAGGACAAACAGTGTATATGGTAGGGTAGTATGAGTTTGAGTAACTGTCAAAAACATTTGAAGCGTTATCTATAATTGGGTAATTTATAATTGACACCCAGTCCCCTGTCGTTGCAGGGCCATTTCCGTTTAAGTCTGCGTCCGTCGTAGTGTCGTCAGATTCTAAGAAGAAAACATACAAGTCTCCTGTTCCCTCAGGTCCAAATACTGAGTATAAATCTTGTAAAACTCCTATTTGAGCATAATTCCAAACTGGCCCCGTCCATGTTGCTCCGAAGTTAAGTATTACTGTATTCCCTTCATCCAGGAGGTCGTAAAGATTGTACTCAACACCTGTGATGTCAGTAGCAGTAAAATCTGGTGCGACACTCCCGTTGGGAAGTTGAGCTGTTAACCCCAGCGTAAAAACACATAACAAAGAAGTAAGTAAATATCTCATAATAGAAGATTTAAGACCAACAAGATACGAAGTAAGTACTAAGGTGTTGGACTAAGTAGAGTATCGGAAGTTTTTACCTCAAAAAACCAAAACCTCGCTATCTCAATGATAACGAGGTTTTATAATCTTTAGTTGTGACCTCCGGTGGTACAGGTTCGAACTTTTTAGAGGATTTGAAATCTCTTATATAAACAATCAATT
>JAQCID010000167.1 GCA_027618855.1 Bacteroidota bacterium
TGCTTTAACTTTAAAAAATCACCAAGGAATAGTTGCCATGCTATCCCCGATTACCTACCAGCCATTAGAAGAAATTGTCCTGGGGGCATTTGAAAGAGGCGAGGCGCCGATTCTTATTGCTGCAGATGGAATAACAGATGTCCGAAATTTAGGGGCCATTGCGAGATCAGCTGAATGCTTCGGAGCTCACGCTTTGATCGTACCCGAAAGAGGATCCGCAGCGATTAATGATGGCGCAATCAAGAGTTCAAGTGGAGCACTGCTCCGACTGCCAGTTTGCCGCGTATCAAACATTTCAGCGAGTCTCGAGTATCTGAAGCAAAGTGGCATCACATGTATTGCTCTTTCAGAAAAGAGTGCCGAGGATATACATACGAGCAAACTTGAGGCTCCTTTTTGTCTTGTATTGGGAGACGAAGGATTTGGAGTATCGACAGACGTAATCGAACAATGCGATCACCGTTTGAAAATCCCTATGGATGGAAATACGGCAAGCTTGAACGTATCTGTGGCTGCCGGAATTGCACTTTATGCGCTTAAAGCTTCAAAAGGCTAGAACAAACATTTACGTACATTCAAAAAACGCCTTGCTTTTTATGTATAATTATTATATCTTTATATAGCTCACAATTGACTAACACTATGCGTATTCATTCAACAACCAAGCATTTATCTCTCAAGTTCCTTCTCTTGAGTGCAACGATCGTTCTGTACTTTTCAATTTTGGCGATTTCTGCTCAAGTTGATTGCACTGGATGTACTCCAGTCTTTAACACCATCGAAGACACCATTTCTGTGTCTTGTGAAATCACAAATCCCCCTGCCTTTCCTAGCTACACAAATGGCTGTACAGGATTAGACATGAGTGAAGCAACTTTTGTCGCTACACTGGGGCAGAGTACGAGCTGTGAAGGCAACATCGCCCTTGCAATAGGTGCTGGGCAGGATTTATGTTTGACGCTGTCGGGATTCCAGAATGCTGGTTTGGCTCCATCAGATAGGTTTTTTGTAGGGAGTGAGTCTTTGTCATGGACGCACTATGCAAACGGCTCCGCCACATTAACGGGCGTAGTTTATAATGAAGCCGACGTTTCAGATGCATACGCTATGGAAGTCTATATGGAAGGAGGATTCAATTGGACAGAATGGGACGCTATGGGGAATCTAGTGTTAGATGCTCTAGAACAAGGCACGGAACAGGATTGGATTTATTTCATTCTGGTCAACAACATGTCCAAACTCACCGGTGTTGGTGTGAATGCAGGCAAAACCATCAGGCTTACACACTCTCCTTCAAGTGAAGATTTGGGTTTCCAATTGGGGAGTATGGGAGCAAACAACATTAACATGAACCACGGACTTGGCGGTTGGGTTAATTGGGAGGTGTTAGAAGCTGGAAATACATTAGGTGGAGTTGGGAACATTACGATTGACTTGACAAACTGTGTCAATTCTGAATATACCTGTGCGGACGACAATGACATTCTCTACCGTTTTTATGCCGGCAATATCTGTGGATACGATCAGGTCGACATTTTAATCGATCACACAGACAACACACCTCCTTCCTGGACTTATGTCCCGGGGGATCTAACCCAAGAATGTTCTGACACTCCCATTCTAGAAGACGCGACCGCAACCGATCTTTGTTCTGAGTTGAGCATCTCAATCGTTTCTGACACATTATTTGGTTCTGCAGAGGGGAATTACATTGTAACTCGAACATTTACGGCAGAAGATGCATGTGGAAATGCGACGAGCGCGACTCAAACGATAACAATTATAGATACGACCTCTCCAGTACTTACCATCCCCGCTGATTACACTGCTGAGTGTTCTGACGCTCATCCGATGGAAGATGCTTCGACTACCGATAATTGTGGAGTGGTAACGATTGACCTCCTAGAAACAACGATCAATGGAGCTTGCGCAGGTGAGTACACCATTACACGTTCCTTTACAGCGACAGATGATGCCGGCAATTCGACTTCAGAAACGCAGACGATCACAATCGTTGACACGACTGCTCCTGTTCTTACGATCCCAGCAGATTATACAGCTGAGTGTTCAGATACTCACCCAATGAACGATGCTACGGCTACAGACAACTGTGGAGAGATCACGATCGACTTAGTTGAGACTACGATGTCTGGAACTTGCGCCGGTGAGTACACTGTAACACGTGAATTTACCGCTACTGACGAATGTGGAAACGCTTCAAGCGCAACCCAAACAATCACTGTTGTAGATACTACTTTACCAGAATTCACAAGCATACCCGCTGATTACACAGCTGAGTGTTCAGACGATCATCCCATGTTGGGGGCTACGGCTATTGACAACTGTGGAGAGGTAACGATCTCTGTTGTGGAGACGACGACCGATGGTGCTTGCGCTGGAGACTACACGATCACTCGTACGTTCTCAGCGACGGATGAGTGTGGCAACGCAACTTCAGCAACTCAGACGATTGCCATTGTTGATACAACCTCACCAATTCTTACGATCCCAGCGGATTACACAGCTGAGTGTTCAGATGATCAGCCCATGTTGGAGGCAACTGCTACTGACAACTGTGGAGTGGTAACGATCACTGTCATTGAGACCACGATCGCTGGTGTTTGTGCTGGTGATTACACCATCACCCGTGCGTTTACTGCGACTGATGAATGTGGCAACGCGACTTCAGCAACTCAGACAATTACGAGTATCGACACGACTGCCCCATCTTTAATTGCGCCAGAAAATCTCAGCTTATCGTGTCTTGATTCTAACGATTTCGGAACACCTACATCAAGTGATTTTTGTTCAGATGTTGTACTTACGATTGTTTCTGACACCACTTTGGGGGATTGCCCAGCTCAGTATATGATCACACGCACATTTGTTGCATCAGACAATTGTGGAAATAGCGCAACAGCTTCTCAAACAATTGAATATTCTGACATTACGCCACCTTCATTCGGTTCCACTGAATCTTATTTAGAAATTGCCTGTTCTGAAGAAGCTTTATTAGACGCTGAAGCATTTGATTCTTGCAGCGATGTCTCAGAACTTACATACATCGATAACTTTGGATCGGGGGGATGCATGTCTCCAACGTCCAACATCGTACGTGTTTTGACCGCCGTTGACGCATGTGGGAATGTCGCATCTATGGAACAGACGATACAGTTTATTGATACTGTAGCGCCAATATTCACATACATCCCATCAGACACAGCCATTGACTGTAGTACAGATTATCCATTTGACTTCCCCGTCATCACGGATGGGTGCAGTGATGTAAATCTAGAGTATACACTTGACACTATTTCTATGAGTGCATCGAACGACTACACCGTAAGTGTTTTATGGACAGCAACAGATGGATGTGGAAATGAGAAAACGGTGAGTCAATTGATTTCTGTGAGCGATACGGAGGCGCCCATTTTCACCCAAGCCCCCAATTTGCCTGCATATTTAGAAATAGGCACCCCCCTACCCTCATGCAATACGCTGGAGTGGACCGCCAGTGACAATTGTTATGCTTCAAACAAAATCATTTTCGATTGCTCTCTAGATACCGTATTTACAGACAATGGACCATGCATTGGACCTTATGAAATTCATTATGCATATAGCCTTTCAGATCCTTCTGGAAATACCTCTGAATTTTCGCATGTCATCACAATGACCGATTTAGCTCCACCTGTTTGGATCTCGATCCCTGAGAATGCTATGGCTGCTTGTGATGAAGAAATCATTTGGGAAGAGCCTGTCGCAAATGGAGTCAATGATCTCTTGTGGGAAATTACAATTGACACTGTACCAGGAATATGTCAAAACGCATATGAACTTGTCAGAAC